>JBGTJG010000024.1:0-2210 GCA_041745235.1 Ferruginibacter sp.
CCATGCACTTCTTGATCCTTACAAAGTTGATGCTACAGCCGCAACAATAATCACTGCAGCAGCAGTAAAAACAAAAGCAGAAGCAGAAGGTTGTATCACTTATACAAATGCCGCTGATCTTATGCTTACAGCACCATTCAATTTTGATGCTCCTAATTATCTTCCTGCTACAGGTTCGCCTGCATTAACAGGTTCAAGTTTTACAGGCTTAGATGCATTTTTTACAACGGTTCCGTACAGGGGTGCTTTTGGTACCACAAACTGGCTAACAGGCTGGGGGAGTTTCACACCTCAGACCAACGTTTACTAATATAATGATCTTCAGTATTTTTACAACTGCCTCTGAAAAGAGGCAGTTTTTTATTAAAATTTTTTTGAAATGAAGTTTATAACCTGCTTCTTATTAATTGCATTTTGCAGATGTACGCAAAGCAATCCTCCGAAAAGCCCTTCTGATCTGGGGGAGAATACCAATAATCTTACATTAAATAACCCGCCTGATTCTGTTGAAATATTATACTTTAAAGACCCCTACGGTGATCCCAAACGATACACACGCTATTTTACATTTAATACCGTAAAAGATAAACAATTTACTGCTCAGGTATCGGGATTTCTGGCTGCGAACTATAAAAAGCAGGATGCCGTAAAAAGTTGCCGCTCTGAAGGAAAAATGATCCTCCATTATCCCCGTGAAGTGTATAAGATCCTCTATTTCTCAACCAAATGCGATACATGCTGTTATGTATACCGGATAGATAACGGTGTATTTTTTTATTATAATCTACCCGACTCATTGCGTAGTTATTTGCTTAAAAATAAAGTCTCGGCGCTCGATCCGGGATAGGAACAGGGGTTATCTGCATATCCTCAATCCTATTAACAGATCATAAGGCTTATTTTTTTGTAACTTCATCACAGAAGGTACATTTGAAAAAGCTATACCATACCGCCCGTTACATTATCCTTATCGGTGGATTTATAATTTCTGCATTAACTGCCATAAGTCAGCAAATACAGGTATATTTTTACGGTGATACGCTGAGTATTCAATTAGCTCCCGCCTTTCAGATCCCTTTTGACGGGGAAGTAAATAATGAGAACCTCAGTCTATTTTACGAAAAAGCCAATAGTTCTCCTTATCAGAATGTTGTAAGCGAGATCCTGGCATATAAAGCCGGGCATAAGCTCGACGATTGGTTATTTTATCAGCTGGTAAGAAATACTTCTCAGGCAATAGCTGCTAAATCAGAAAATTACGAGAGATATACTTTATACAAATGGTTTTTACTCGGCAAATGCGGGTACGATACAGAGTTAGCTATCAGTGACGGCAGACTGCTTTTTTATGTATCTTCTTTTGATAACGTTTATGATATACCTATGTATTCCAAAAACGGTAAGCAATATATTTGCCTGAATTATCATGATTACCGTAAAATTGAATTTGCTAAGGACTCCCTTTACAGTGTAAATCTTCAGATACCTGAAGGAAAAAAAAGTTTTTCTTATAAAATAAATCGTATTCCTTCATCAACGAATTCCGAAAACCTCACCCGGCAAAAAAAACTTCATTTCCGTTATCGGTTCAAGTCCTACAATTACAGTATTGCTTTGAATGATAACCTGCAAAAGTTCTTTGAGAATTATCCATGCGTTGATTTTGGTTCGTATTTCAACATTCCGTTAAGTTCTGAAACATATAATTCATTGGTTCTGCCGATTAAAGAACACGTCAAAAAGCTGAGCCAACGACAGGGTATTGATTATCTCATGAATTTTACCCGGCATGCCTTCTCTTATCAATCGGATGAAACAATATTCGGTAAAGAAAAACGTCTTCCCCCTGAGCAAACATTATTTTCAGATTACAGTGATTGCGATGACAGAGCGGCATTACTTTACTATTTGGTTAAGGAGGTTTACAATTTACCTATGATAGCGGTAGTATTTGATGATCATGTTACCATGGCAATTAACCTTAAGAAACCTGTTGGGAAAGGTATTATATACAAAGGCAAAAGATACTCGTTCTGCGAACCTACTCCTCAATCTGAAAATATATCTATGGGTTATATAGCAGGAAAATACACTCACCAACCATACCAGATTGTTTTTGTGTACGACCCTATAGGTCTCTGAAAATACACAATGAGCTAATAATTTAGTAACGTGAGTTATTCCCTTAAGAGATAAACAAAAGCAATCTT
>JBGTJG010000025.1:0-1801 GCA_041745235.1 Ferruginibacter sp.
CCCGAAACGGTGCTGCAAATCCTTCCGATAAAAATTTGTACACACGTATAGATTATATGGAATTTGAAAGGGAACCTTTTCTTTGGGGTTTCTGCTATACCTTATATAATGCCTCAAGCGACAAAGCAGCGGAGGCGGGCTCCCCGGCTGACAGGTTAAATCCTAAAAAAGGATGCGGCGGTTATCCTTTCTCAAGATTGAAACGGACAAATAGCAGTTTTATCAAATGATCAAAAAGTTAACTGCACAATTCTTTCATCATGCCTTTAAATATAAATCCGTGAAATGGTAATACACTGTACCAATACAATCTGCCTTTTAGCCCAAGCGGACGGAATGTGGCGGTCTGTTCAAGTTCATTCTCTTCATTTATCCGGAACTCCAACCACGCCTCGCCGGGTAATTTCATTTCTGCATACAGTAGCAATCTTTTATCCTCACGACTGGCTACCAGTACACGCCAGAAATCTAAGCTTTCGCCGGGATAGAGTTGTGTAGGGCTTCTCCTTCCCCTGCGTAAACCAACACCACCGAACAGTTTATCCATAAATCCCCTGAAACGCCAGAGTGATCTGCCGTAATACCAGCCTGTTTCTCCGCCTATTCGCCAGATCTTATCAAGGGTACGCTGCACATCTTCAACTTTTTGTTTCCGATGGTCTTTAAATATACCTTCCGCGGGAACCTGTAAATGGGCTGTTACACCTTTATATAAAATATTGCCGGATAAGGCATCTTTCCAGCTGGATAAAACACTGTCGTTCTCTATTTTTACAAAGGCCAGTTCAATAGCTTTCTCGTACGGCGTAGGTGTAATATTCAAAATTTTCGCCAGATGATTGGGCTTTGCGATGACTTCCACTTTCATGCTGTCTACAAGATTTTTTGCCAGCGCAAAGCTTGTAGAAGTAACAAAATAGAGCCAGTATGATGATAACCTCGGTGAGAGAACGGGGAGAACGATTATCCTGCGTTTAAGCCCTCTCAGTTTTGCGAAACGCATCAGCATTTCTTTATAGCTGAATATTTCTCCGCTGCTTATATCAAAGCTGTTATTCCTTGCTTCTTTCAAGTCTATGACGCCGGTTAGGTAAGAAACCACATCCCTGATAGCTATGGGTTGGGTTTTAGTCTTAAGCCATTTAGGGGCGATCATTACCGGTAATTTCTCCACCAGGTCCCGCATTATCTCAAAAGAGGCGCTCCCGGAACCCACAATGATACCTGCACGTATTGCTGTAAAAGAATAACTGCCCGAGGATAAAATATCTTCAACGTTCTTTCTGGATTGAAGATGCTTGGATAAATGCTTTTCATTTACAATGCCGGTGAGGTAAATAACCTGCCTTACGTTGGTTTCATTCATCCGTTTTTTAAAATTCTCTGCAGATGCCGATTCCATTTTTTCGAAATCTCCCGTTCGGGTGCTCATTGAGTGTATTAGATAGTAAGCCACATCAATATCTTCCGGAATATTTTTAAATGTTTCCTCTTTCAGAAAATCCACTTCTGCTACTTCAATATCCGGATCTTCGAACCTGCTCAGCTCAAAGCGGGCCTTATCCCGCACGCAGCATACTACGGTGTGGTGATCTGCCAGGAGTACAGGTAATAATCTTTGCGCAATGTAGCCTGTGGCACCGGTAAGGAGTATTTTCAAAATAAATCGCTTATTAGCTGTGAAACGAACGTGAAAAATGATGCTTCGGATCCTTTTCGGACGAGAAACAGGAATTAATTTTTTGATTCGTGAAGAGTCTCAGAATTCGTACGAAACTTATTCACAAAATGAGCCATTGGC
>JBGTJG010000026.1:0-7275 GCA_041745235.1 Ferruginibacter sp.
AAAAGGTACCGCACTTGTAATGATAAACTCAGTATGCGGCTGCAGTGCAGGAACGGCCCGCCCGGGAGCACTTATGGCGATCAATTCTTCTGACAAAAAACCGGACAGGATCACCACGAGTTTTGCGGGATTTGATACAGAAGCAGTGAATCAAATTCGGCAGCATCTAATGCCTTACCCGCCATCATCGCCGGCTATCGCTTTGTTTAAAGACGGGCAGCTTGTGCATATGATAGAGCGCCACATGATAGAGGGCCGCAGCGCCCAGATGATAGCCGATAATCTGAAAGGAGCTTTTGAAACGCATTGTAATTAAATTGCTCTTCATTAACTTTCAGCTTTCAAAACCTATAACTGCTTAGATGTATCCCAATTTATATTATGTTTTTAAGGACTGGTTTGGTGTAAACTGGGGCGTACTTAAAATACTCAACACCTTTGGGTTGATGGTGGCACTTTCTTTCGTAGCCGCTGCTTTGGTAATTAACTCAGAGCTTAAACGTAAAGAAAAGCAGGGGCTGTTATTTCCGCGGGAAGAAACGATTGTGGTAGGTAAACCGGCTTCTGCGTGGGAATTGATCTTTAACAGCATAGTGGGTTTTATTTTCGGTTATAAATTATTAGGATTGCTTTTCAGCATGCCTGAAGGCATAACCACACAGGAATACATTTTCTCTTCACAGGGAAATCTGCTTGGTGGGCTTGCAGCAGCTGCTTTGTTAGCCGGATTCAAATGGTATGATAAGAACAAGCAAAAATTAAAAGTGCCGGAGCGGCGTACGATCCGTATTTGGCCGCACGACAGGGTAGGAGATATCGTTATCATCTCGTTAATATTCGGTATTCTCGGCGCAAAGCTTTTTGATAATTTTGAGCATTGGGATGAATTCATAGCTGACCCGATCGGAAAATTATTTTCCGTAAGCGGACTTACATTTTACGGCGGATTAATCCTGGCCGCAATAGCTGTACTGCGCTACGCTTATACCAAAGGGATAAATCTTAAACACCTGGTAGATGCGGCGGCACCCAGCCTTATGATCGCATATGCTGTAGGCCGTATAGGCTGCCAGGTGGCAGGCGACGGTGACTGGGGTATATATAACAGTGCATACAAAAGTGATGCATACGGCAACCTTTCTCTTGCCCAACCGGGAGATTATGAAAAAGCATTGCAGGCAAATTCAACTTATTTTATTGAAGGAAAGGTCACAGACAGCACAGGTAAATCCTATTATGTTACCGATCGCATATCTAAATCTTTGCAGGAAGTACCGAGTAAAAATGTAAAAGGCCCCGGCTTTTTGCCTGACTGGCTATTTGCTTACAGTTATCCGCAAAATGTAAATAACGACGGGATTCCGATGCCCGGGGCCACTGAAGAGCATTACAGTGTGCTCCCACAGCCTGTTTTCCCCACGCCTTTATATGAAACCATCATTTGCGGCTTAATGTTCCTGTTTTTGTGGATGATCCGAAAAAAGATCAAGACTCCTTTAGTTATGTTTGGGATTTACCTCTTTCTCAATGGCCTGGAGCGTTTCTTTGTGGAGAGAATACGTGTAAATAAGACATATGAAATCTTCGGTATGGATTCTACACAGGCAGAAGTCATTGCTGCAATGCTTATGCTTGGTGGCATCATTACAGTAATAATTGCTAAAACTACAGCTAAAAAACACACAATCTAGCCTCTTCCTCCAAAATTCTTATTGTAACTTTTTGATAACCGGTAGCGTTAAAACTACCGGTTATCCTTTTTTATTACCGTTCAGTACAAAACCTTGTACCCTGCATTGCAAAGTACCTATCTTTGTGAAGTAGTAATCAACCTACAGAACTATATAAAACTCAAACAATGAAAAAATTTATTCTTACAATTACAATGGGATGGATGGGATTAACCGCCTTTACCCAAACAAAATCAATCGTTACAGGGCAAATTAACGGTGCAGAAGGAGATAAGTCTCTGACATCAGCTACTGTATCTCTTTTAAACAAAAAAGATTCTTCTTTGGCAAAAGCCGCTGTTGCAGATGCTGCCGGAAAGTATAATTTTGAGAATATTAAAGAAGGAACATACTTTGTTTCTGTTACGGCCGTGGGATATCAGAAAGCTAGTTCACCGGCATTCACACTTAATAGCGAAAATTTGAATATGGCGGTTAATCCTTTAACGCTGAGGGTGGCAGAGAAATCCTTAAGTGCAGTTACCGTTACGGCCAGAAAACCATTTATTGAAAGAAAAGCTGACCGAACCATCATTAATGTAGATGCTTCCCTTAATAACGCAGGAAATACCGCGATGGAAGTGTTGGAGAAATCTCCGGGTGTTTCTGTTGATAAGGACGGTAATATTAGCCTTAAAGGAAAACAAGGTGTTATCGTAATGATAGACGGTAAGCAAACGTACATGGGAGCCCAGGCGTTAGCCAATTACCTTCAATCTTTGCCTGCGTCTAACCTGGAATTGATAGAGCTAATGCCCAATCCTTCCTCAAAATATGATGCAGCAGGAAATTCCGGTATAATCAACATAAAAACTAAAAAGATACGCCAAAAGGGTTTTAACGGAAGTGTCAACAGCACTTATGGCCAAGGCAGGTACGGACGTACTACAAATACACTTAATTTAAATTACCGTAACGGCAAATTCAATGTTTTTTCTACTGTAGGAGCGGCTCAGCGTAAAGTACAACAGGTGCTGGATATCCATAGAGAATATACCAATAACGCCGGAGTTCAGACAGCTGTGTTTGATCAAAGAGCAATTTTTCTGAAGGATAGGGAAAATTATAATACAAAATTAGGCGTGGATTTTTACGCAAACAAAAAAACAACATTGGGCTTAGTGTTTAGCGGTTATATTATTCCTTCAAAGCAGACAGGAACAAATACAAGCTTTCTAAAAGATGGGTCTTCTGTTATTAATTCTATTCTGACATCATCAAGCAATGAAGACGAAAAATGGAAAAACGGCAGCATTAATTTTAACGTAAGCCATAACATAGACAGTACCGGCAGAACGATTACCGCTGACGTAGATGTATTGAAGTATAAAAATATGCAGGGGCAGCAATTTGCTTCAAATAATTTCACACCGGACTGGGTGAAGCAATCGTCTGAAAACTTAATTTCTAATTTACCCTCAACCGTAAATGTTTATTCTGCAAAAACAGATTATGTACATCCTTTTAAAGGCGGACTTAAAATGGAAGCAGGATTAAAAACAAGTTTTGTAAACACAGATAATCTTGCTGCGTATTTTAATGTGATCGGCGGTGTAAACACGGTAGATAATGATAAAACAAATCATTTCACTTATGATGAAAACATCAATGCAGCTTATGTAAACTTCAGCAAGGATATTAAGAAATGGAGCCTGCAGGGTGGTCTTCGCATGGAGAATACAAATTACAAAGGCAACCAGTTCGGAAATCCTGTAAAACCGGATTCATCTTTTGAAAGGAGTTATACAGGCCTTTTCCCAACAGCATTTGCAGGGTATAAGTTGAATAAGAAGCATGAACTTGGTTTCTCATACGGCAGAAGAATATCCCGCCCTGATTATGAAGACCTGAATCCATTTGTTTTCTTTATAGATAAGTACACTTACGAAGCAGGTAATCCTTTCCTTAAGCCTATGTATACAAATGTGTTTGAGTTTTCTCACACGTACAAAAAATTCCTGACCACTACATTGAATTACACGCACAGTAAGGATATGTTCAATGAATTCTTTATCCAGTCAGGCTATGCAACAATAGTAAGCCATGATAATTACGGCAGTATTGATGATCTTTCTCTTGCAGTAAATGCAGAATTAAAACCAACGAAGTGGTGGACGATCATGCCTTATGCAGAATTCAATCATAATACAGTAAACTCAGTATTCAACGGTGTAGCACTAAAAACCAAGGGTGCAGGTTTTAATACGAATATGAACAACCAGTTTAAGTTTAAGAAAGGCTGGGGTGCAGAGCTATCCGGATTTTACAGATCGGGAAGGAGAAGCGGGCAATTTGATATGGAATCTATGAAGCAGCTGAGCGGTGGGGTTTCTAAGCAGGTACTGAAAGGAAAAGGAAGTATGAAACTTAATGTTTCTGATATCTTTAATGTTAATCAGCAGCAGGGTGTTATAACCTTTCAAAATACAGCAGCCGGTTTTACACAAAAGAGTGATACACGTTTTGTAAGCCTGAATATGACTTACCGTTTTGGGAAGCCGATGAAGACCAAACAAAGAAAAACAGGTGGGGCAGGAGATGAGCAGAACAGAATAAAGGGTAATTAGATTGAGGTCAAAGGACGAACGAGAATCGACGAAGGACAGAAGAACCGGAAAATAGGATAAAAAAGACCGGAAGACTAATAAGAAAGGAAATGATAAACGAAAAACGATCGGGGTGACCGGTCGTTTTTCGTTTATAAGTAAATTGTAATAGAACCTATATTTGTACAAATAAATCATTATGCCTTCATTTGATATCGCCAGCAAAGTAGATCTGCAAACATTAGACAATGCCATTAATGTGGTAAAAAAAGAGATCACCAATCGGTTCGATTTTAAAGGATCCCATGTGGTGATAGATCTTAATAAAAAAGATTTTAAGCTCAGCCTGGAGGCAGACAGTGAAATGAAGCTTACGCAGATCACTGATGTTCTGATCAGCAGAAGCATGAAACAGGGCCTGGCGGCAGAGATATACGACCTGAGCAAGGAGCCTTTTCAGAGCGGTAAGGTTACTAAGCAGGAGGTACCCGTGCGAAATGGTATAAAGCAGGAAGATGCCAAAAAGATCGTGAAATTGATCAAAGATGCGGGCCTTAAAGTACAGGCCGCTATTATGGATGATATAATTCGTGTAACAGGCAAGAAAATTGATGATCTTCAGGAAGTTATACAGGCAAGCAAAGAATGGAACATCGGGCTGGCATTGCAGTTTGTGAACATGAAGGACAAGTAAACTCTTAGTTATTAATTAATAATTAAGTACCTTTGCACCTTTAAAAATCAGCACGGCAAAATCCGTGCACTAAATAAAACAAATGAAAAAAGAAATTCACCCGAAAAATTACCGGAACGTTGTATTCAAAGACATGAGTAACGGTACTTCATTCCTTAGTAAATCTACTGCTGTTACTAATGAAACAATTGTATTTGAAGAAGATGGTAAAGAATACCCGGTAATTAAACTGGAGATATCCAATACTTCTCACCCTTTCTACACAGGTAAAAATGTTCTTGTAGATACTGCAGGACGTATTGATAAATTCAACAAGCGTTTCGGTAAAAAATCTAAGGTTGCTGAAGCTGCACCTGCTGCAGAAACAGCTGAGGCAGCAGAATAAGATCATACATAATTTATAAGAGATCCCTTTGGTTATACCGAAGGGATTTTCTGTTTTATCTGAGAACCCTTATTTTTATTGCATGATCAATTTAACGGAGGAAGGGATTCGTGAAAACCTTTTTCCATTCACACATACGCGGCATACAGCGGATATCAGGATCGGTATACTCACCATCAGGGAAAAATGGGAGATGCTTACCGGAGATAAGGTGAGCACAGCCGCCAATGAAGAAAGCATGGCCGTTCCTTCAAACCTGATCCCAACACTGGAGAACTTTGAAGGTGTTCTGAATTCAATATGCAAAAACATTCCCGTAACAGAATCTGATACGGTAAAGTTCATCAAGCATCCGCAACATATTTTTCAATTAAATGATTATGCTTTAAGGCATGACTTCTTGGTTGTAACAAAAGGCAGAACGTCAGAAAAAATTGATGATACTAACAGGATCACTAATGCTGAAAATATCTTTATAGAAAAAGGTGCAAAGGTTTCTCATAGTATTTTAAATGCTTTTGCAGGACCAATTTATATCGGCAGAAATGCAGAGATAATGGAGGGCAATATGATTCGTGGCAGTTTTTCACTCGGCGACAACAGTGTGTTGAAAATGGGAAGTAAAATTTACGGTGCTACGACACTTGGTCCTAATTGCGTTGCGGGGGGAGAAATTAAAAACTCCATATTTTTCGGGAACAGCAATAAAGCACATGATGGTTATCTCGGAGATAGCGTGCTGGGTGAATGGTGCAACTTGGGTGCAGGCACAAGCAACAGCAATGTGAAAAATACGGGGGGCGATGTATTCATTCAAAACGGGGAAAATACAGCAGCTGAAAAAGCCGGCAATAAGGCCGGGCTACTGATGGGAGATTACTGCAGGTGCGCAATAAATACATCTTTTAACACCGGGAGCACAGTCGGAGTTTGTTGTAATATTTTCGGCGGAGATATGCCGGCAAAATTTACGAACAACTTTTCCTGGGGCAATGAACCTTATATATTTGAAAAGGCATTAGAACATATCAGCAATTGGAAGAAAATGAAAAATGCAACCCTCACCGCAGATGAAGCGAGAATGCTGAAAAAAATATACCACGCAAATAATTAATTAAAAAAAAGACGAAAATGAGAAAACAAATAGCTGCGGCCAATTGGAAGATGAACCTGACCCTGACTGCAGGGGAAAAATTAATGACTGAAATTATGTCCTCAACGTTTGATCTCGGGGAGGATCAGTGTGCAGTCTTTGCGGTGCCTTTTCCTTATTTGGCCAACATTAAGAAACACACAGATAATGAAACTAATTTTTTTATAGCTGCGCAAAATTGCGGCGCTGAAAAAAGCGGTGCATATACAGGTGAGGTAAGTGCGGAAATGCTCAGCAGCATTAATATTCCTTACGTTTTGATAGGGCATAGTGAGAGGCGAGAATATTACGGGGAAACGAATGATATTCTTGCAAAGAAACTTAATCTCGCTTTAGAGAACAGTTTAAAGCCGATCTTTTGTTGCGGTGAACCGTTGCAGATACGGGAGGCAGAAACGCAGAACAATTTTATAGAAACACAGTTACAGGAAAGCTTGTTTCACCTTGATGCAGCTCAGATAAAAGGTTTTGTGATAGCCTATGAGCCAATATGGGCGATAGGTACAGGACGCACAGCTTCCACTGCACAAGCGCAGGATATGCATGCTCATATTCGCAGTTTGCTCACATCAAAATATGGTAAGGACACAGCGGATACAGTATCTATTCTCTATGGCGGCAGCGTAAAGGCTGCTAATGCTGAAGAGATCTTTTCTCAGTCGGATGTAGACGGGGGCTTGGTAGGAGGAGCAAGCCTTGTGGCGGGAGAGTTTACCGCTATAATTAAAAGCCTGAAAAAGCCGATTTAAATATCAGACTGCGTCCTT
>JBGTJG010000027.1:0-9002 GCA_041745235.1 Ferruginibacter sp.
TACCGCCATTCGCCGTGAGGTCAGCTTTGCAATTAGCATCCAACTGAGGAAGAGGCCCGCTGATCAAAACACCTCCCATAACTGAAGTTTGAGTAAGATAATACATGAGACAGGCATTGTTAATACAATGGCCCTTGTTAGGGGTATCTTCATGAGGTGTTACCATAGGGCTGCCAAGGTTGGTAAGCCCTAATAAATGCCCGAATTCATGGTGCTCAACAATTGTTTCTAATCTGGTCCGTGTTGTTTGATTAACACCTCCTGAGTTAGCGGCTACAGCCGGCCCGAATATTACAACTGAAGTATTTTTATATGCTACACCAACGGTATTTGTGGGCGTATATCTTGCGTCCGCAAAAAGCATGTAGACACTGAGGACATTACCTGAAGTGAATTGGGTACGGTTGGCTTTTTCAATTGAGTTGAGGTCGGCAACGGTCAGAGTAGATTTTCCTGAAGCTGCTATCGGAGTCTGGGAAATAAAAATTCCGCCCGGTTTATAGATGTAAGTATTAAGAAAGGAAATCAAATTATCCAAGGCAACTGCATCCGGTGCATAACCGGGCATATATTGTAACTGAATATTAATGGATGTATATTTTGCCGCACTTAAAAAGTCATTCGCAGAAGCGCCAACGTTTTTATTATTAAGATCTGCCGGAGGATTGACAACAACATCCTTCTTAGAACATTGTGTCAGAAAAACTGATGCCGTAAAAACGAGGATAAAATATTTTCTCATAACTACCCTATAAATTGTATTGTGTAAGCAACAAATATTGTATCACTAAGTTAAAAATTCTCGGAAAACTAAAGTGTTAATTCACCCAGTCTGCAATAAATATATTCGTATCACGGGTACCGCCGTTGTTTCTGTTGCTGCTGAAGACGAATTTTTTACCGTCCTGACTGAACATCGGGAAAGCATCAAAGCCTTTGTCCCTTGATATTTTTTGCATGTTCTTGCCGTCAAGATCCGTCAGATACATATTAAAGGGAAAGCCTCTCTTATATTCATGGTTACTGCAGAATATAAAATGATTGCCATCAGGTGTAAAATTAGGTGCCCAGTTTGCCTGCGCCAATGCTGTAACGGCGCGTGCATTACTTCCATCAGCATTAGCTACCCAAACCTCCATATTAGTAGGTGCAACAAGATTTTCTGCAAGTAACTCTTTGTATTCTTTAATTTCAGATTCGGTTTTCGGACGGCTTGCCCGCCAGATTATTTTAGAACCGTCAGGACTAAACCACGCACCACCATCATAACCAAGCATGTTTGTAATACGTTTTACCTTCCTGCCTTTAAGATCCATTGTATATAATTCCAGATCACCATCCCGCATCGAAGTGAAGATCATTTTATCTCCTTTTGGAGATATGGTTGCTTCAGCGTCATAACCTGCGGTTTTAGTAAGTCGTTTTATGATTTTTCCGGTAAGATCTGCTTTAAAAATATCCATGCTCTCATAAACCGGCCAGATGTATCTGTTACCATATTTCTTCCTGTCGGGTACAGGCGGACATTCAGCACCTTGCAAATGTGTCGAACCATATAAAACATGTTTGCCATCAGGGTAAAAATAAGCGCAGGTAGTACGGCCGGTCCCGGTGCTTACAAGCTTGGGTTCAAATTTTTCCTCAGCTGTTTCAGGAATCTTTCCCATCCAGATCTGGTCACACATTATTCCATTCTTTGAATCTGATCTTTGATAAACGAGGTATTTCCCGTCTGCACTGAAGTAAGCTTCTGCATTATCTCCGCCGAATGTTAACTGACGCACATTCTTGAAATGTGTTTCTCCCGGAAAATGGATAGTATCATTAAATGGCCTCTCAGCATTTAAAATACCCTCACTTTGAAAGGCCATTGAAATAAGTCCTGATAATATAATGCCCGCAGCTAAAAAAAGTTTCATTCAACAAATTTTCGCAAAGTTAACGTGTACAGTAAGGCTGAGCGTCAAAGAATTGTCACCGGTAATACCGTTTATAATTATTTTTGCATTACAATGACATTTATGAGGCAAATCGGTATCATTTTTTTGTGGTTATTTCTATCATGCTCAGATACAGCAAAAGAAGATAAGACGGGTAAAGAAAACATTTCTTACGAGCAGACCCTGAAAAACGCACTGGCACAATACCCGGATTCTTTACCCCTTTTAGATAATCTCCTCCAACACTATGGTGAGACAGAAAATTACGACTCTGCATTGTCTGCTATAAACCGGGCCATATACAGAGACAGCATCAATCCCGGCTTGTATGATATGCAATCGATGATTCTCGTGGCTAAAGGAGATACTTCAGGTGCTGTATTATCCTTGGAAAAAGCCATTTTAATTTATCCTGCACCGCCATATATCATTTCTCTCGGAGCACTCTATGCTCAAACCCGCAATCCTTTAGCACTGGAGATGTCAGATGCCCTACTTATAGGTAATAAGGCAGCCGCTGAAAAAGAAGCCTATTTTATTAAAGGATTGTACTACAGCTTTAAAGAGCAGAAAGAAAAAGCAATTCCATTTTTTGATCAGGCTATTCAAAAAGATTTCCAATTTATGGCTGCATACCTGGAAAAAGGGCTTGCATTATATGATATAAAAAAATACAAAGAATCTGCAGATGTGTTTACAAGGGCAGTGACCCTTCAGAATAATTTTGACAGGGGTTATTACTACCTTGGACGCAGCCTTGAGAAATTAAACAGGCCTGCTGAAGCACGCGAAGCTTATGAAAAGGCATTAATGTACGACCCCAATTACACAGAAGCCAAAGAAGCTTTAGACAGATCAGGTGGCTGATCAAATCACATATTTATAAATAAAAATCACCCATATCATACGACATGATCATAGCTCCTTCTCTACTTTCCGCTGATTTTTTACACCTGCAAAAGGATTGTGAAATGCTCAATGCAAGTGCAGCTGATTGGTTTCACATAGATATAATGGATGGGACCTTTGTGCCCAACATCAGCTTCGGGCCTATGATTACTAAATTCATAACAAGTACCACTGATAAGTTTTGTGATGTACATCTGATGATCGAAAACCCCGATCGTTATGCTGAAGCCTTCCGCGATGCAGGCGCTGAAAACCTCACAGTACATTTGGAGGCATGCCCCCATTTACACAGAAATATTCAGCAAATTAAGCAGCTGGGTATGCAGGCAGGTGTGGCTATTAACCCTCACACTCCTGTAGAAAGTCTCCGGGATATCCTTGGCGATATTGATCTGGTGTGCCTTATGAGCGTTAATCCCGGTTTTGGGGGGCAGGCATTTATTCCCGGCACTATTGAAAAAATCAGGACTTTGAGAGACATGATCAGTAAGCATTCTTTAAATGTAAAAATAGAGATAGACGGCGGAGTTACTTTAGATAATGCAAAAAGCATAATAGAGGCCGGAGCTGATGTATTAGTAGCAGGCAATACTGTTTTTAAGTCAGCTGACCCTCAGGCAACGATAGCTGCATTAAAAGATTTATAACCTTATCATGTAAACTGCATACGATAATGTGAAATCTGTTTATCCGGTAATCCGTTATACATTTTCTCATTATTTCTCTATCTTCAACCCATGAGATTTATTGCGGCATTCGTTTTTTGCCTGTTTACCATAACTGCTGCTGCACAAACCAAATATGCGAATATAAGCGGTAAGATCACTGATGAGAACGATGCTCCGCTGAGTAACGTATCAATCATCATACTGGGGAAGAATTCAGGAGCAGTTTCATCTGACAGCGGTACTTTTTCTGTAAGAGTGCCTGCCCAAAAATCTCTCGCTCTCGTTTTTTCCTCTTCAGGATTTATTTCCCGGCAAAGGAATTTTTTTCTGAGTAATGAGGAGACAGAAATGATTGATGTTCAAATGAAACGTGACGGTAAGATACTTGAAACAGTTACTGTAAGTGATGAAAGGGAAAGGAAAGAAACCGGCCTGATAAAAATAAATCCTAAAACTGCTGTAATAAACCCCAGCACGATCGGTGGCGTCGAAGGACTGATAAAAACCCTGGTAGGCAGCAATAACGAACTTACTTCTCAATACAATGTTCGCGGGGGAAACTACGATGAAAATCTGATCTACATTAATGATTTTGAAATATACCGCCCTTACCTGGTTAGCAGCGGACAGCAGGAAGGCCTCAGCCTTATTAATGCTGAACTTACAAGGAATGTGAATTTTTATACCGGTGGTTTCCAAAGCAAATACGGTGATAAAATGAGTAGTGTATTGGATATACAATATAAAAAACCCGTCACCTTTGGCGGCAGCGCATATGTAAGCCTGCTGGAACAGGGCCTGCAGTTTGAAGGAGCATCCAGCAATAAAAGATTTTCATACCTCACGGGGGTAAGAAATAAAAGCAACAGGAATCTCCTGAGCAATCAGCCGACAACCGGGGCATATATTCCTTCTGCATCTGATGCGCAGGGTTTTTTCACTTATAAATTATCTGATAATATTCAGCTTGAATTGCTCAGTATTATTTCCACATCACGCTTTACTTATTTTCCGGAATCTGTAAAAAAAACCACTTCGGTTTTCTCTCCTTTTTTTACTGCCAACCTGGGCCTCGATGTATATTTTGAAGGACAGGAAAAGGATGCATATACTACAAGCCTCATCGGCTTTTCTGTTTTACAGGCCATCAGCAAAAAAACAAAATTTAAATGGATGCTCAGTCGTTTTAAAGATGCTGAAAAAGAAAACTCAGACATAGCGGGTGCATATCTTTTCGGGGATCGTGACTTTGATAATGCTAGCACTACTTTTGGGCAAATAGTAAATCCTCTCGGCGCAGGTTATTATCAGAACTACAGCAGAAATCTGTTAGACATAGAAGTTTACAATGCCGGGCACAAAGGCAGTTACGAAGCGGGTAAAAATTTTATACAATGGGGGCTTTCTGCCGAGCAAACTAAAATAAAAGATAAGCTTGCCCAATTTGAATACCGTGATTCCGCAGGTTATTCTTTGCCTTATACACCCAGTTCTTTGACATTATATAATGTTCAGAACAGCACCGCCAGCCTTGATATTCAAAAATACAGCGGCTATCTGCAGGATAATATCAGGTTTTCAAAAAACAAAACAGATATTACTTTACAGGCCGGTGCGAGATTCAATTATAACAGTCTTAATAAAGAATTCCTGATCAGTCCCAGGGCACAGATAAGCTGGAAACCTTATTGGAAAAAGGATTTTGTATTTAAGGCTGCTGCAGGTGTTTACAGTCAGCCCCCTTTCTATCGTGAACTGAGGAGGATTGATGGCAGCCTGAATACGAGTATAAAAGCGCAGAAAAGTGTGCAGTTCGTTACCGGTCTGGACTATAATTTTACCGGCCCCGGTAACAGGCCATTGCGGTTTACAACCGAAGCATATTATAAGTCGATGAAGGACGTTATTCCTTACGATATCGACAATGTAAAGATCCGTTACCTCGGCAGTAATAATGCAAAGGCATATGCGACAGGCATCGAATTCCGCCTTTTCGGAGAGCTTGTAAAAGATGCAGAGAGCTGGTTAAGTCTTGGGTTCATGAAAACAGGGGAAGATCTGTCTGATGATCACTTTTTTAATTATAAAAATGCAGGAGGTGAAATTATTACGGCGGGTTCTGCAGATCAAATTATAACTGACAGTGTAAAAGTTGACGTAGGTTACGTGCGTCGTCCTACTGACAGGCGCATCACCGTGGGCCTCTATCTTGAAGATTACCTGCCAACCAACAAGAATTTTAAAATCTACCTTAATGCCATTTATGGCAGCAACATGAGCTACAATATCCCCGGCTCCGTAAGGTATCGTAATGCGCTTATCATTCCTTCTTATATAAGAGTTGATATGGGCTTCAGCGCATTATTGCTAAGTGATAAGTCGCTGCGGAGAAGCCATAGCCCTTTTCGCAAGTTTGAAAATATCTGGGCAAGCCTGGAGGTGTTTAACCTGATAAACCGGGAAAACACCATCTCTTTTCAGCTGATAAAAGATTTTTCCAATACCACTTATGCATTACCCAACCGACTCACCCCAAGATTGATCAATTTAAAAATAGTGGGGAGATTCTGATTAGTTTTTCACATAACCTTTTAATAATGTGCATAGTTTTTGATGTGTATGATATACCGGTTCATTACATTTGAAAAACACACATTCACCGGTTCTTTATACATTTATTAATAAAACACGATTAAAGAAATTGACTGAAACTATTATCAATTTAGAGAACGTAAATCCTATTGAATTTTTCGGAGTTAACAACGGCAAGCTCGATATTCTGAAAAAAAAATTCCCCCTCCTTAAAATACTGAGCCGCGGCACACAACTGAAACTCAGCGGTGCGTCCGAACAGATCGAAGAAGCGAAAGAAAAGATAGATCTCCTCCTGAAATACCTGGAACGGAGCGGGCACATGAGTGAAAATTATTTTGAACAGATACTTGGCGGTGATGATGAGAAAAGCATCGATAATTTCATAGACAGGAACCCGAATGATGTACTGGTATTCGGGCCAAACGGAAAAACCGTAAGGGCTCGTACGGCCAATCAAAAATTGATGGTGCAGGCCTGTGATAAAAATGATATAGTTTTTGCCATAGGACCTGCGGGAACAGGTAAAACTTATACTGCTGTAGCCCTCGCAGTAAGAGCCCTCAAGAATAAGCTTGTAAAGAAAATTATCCTTACCCGTCCTGCCGTAGAAGCCGGCGAAAGCCTTGGTTTTTTACCCGGTGACCTTAAAGAAAAAATTGATCCTTACCTCCGCCCCCTTTATGATGCACTGGATGATATGATACCTGCCGATAAACTGGCGTATTACATGAGCACAAGAACCATTGAAATTGCGCCTCTCGCATACATGCGGGGCCGAACTCTTGATAACGCATTTATAATTCTCGATGAGGCGCAAAACACAAATGACCTCCAGATCAAAATGTTCCTTACCAGGATAGGCCCCAATGCCAAAGCTATAATTACTGGAGATCCGACGCAGATCGATCTGCCGAAGAATATGCAAAGCGGATTATGGCGTGCAACACGGCTTCTGAAAAACGTAGATGGTATATCGCATATTGAACTGGATGAAGAAGATGTGGTAAGGCACCGATTGGTAAAAGCCATTATTAAAGCTTACAATAAAGACGACCTGCGTATTACAGAAGAAAAAGAAGCTGATCAGAAAGCAGGAAGACGTCCTGATAGGACCTGACGAAAAAAATAATGAAGTGGCTGCGGCCACTTTATTATTTTATGCCGGCATTATATTTTCTTAACTTCTGTCAGTTATAAAATTTTTTTATAAAATCCAACATGAAAAAAAAAATCATTCCCGTAATTTTATTTTGTCTCTTACTTTTTTCCGGCTGCCTCACCACGGATAACAACAGCGGGCCTACAGAGGTACTTGAAGCGTTTGCTGATGCAATTGTAAAAAAAGACATGATAAAAGCAAAGCAATTAAGCACTCCTGAAAGCCAATCCGTATTGAATATGATGGGAGTTGCAGGTTTAACTACAGGCGTAAAATTCACAGATAAATTTAATAAGGAGAAAGTAGAATTTGGTGTTGCCACCATAACCGGGGACAACGCTACAGTGCCGGTAAAAGATCGTGCCACGGGGCAGGCTATAAATTTTCCTCTCCGCAAAATAAACGGCCAATGGCGGGTTTCGATAGATGCCAATAGCATGATGGGAATGGCAAGGAGTAAAATAAATACAACTACCGGCGGATTGAAGGACAGCGCAAAGAATGTTATAAAGCGAATTAATTTAGATAAGTTAAAAGGTAAACTCAATAATATACTTGATTCCGTAAAAATTGAAATTCCTTAAAAATAAAATTTTTGAAAATGAAGCATTCGTAAGGATGCTTTTTTTATGCGCCGAACGTGCTACCTTTAAATACGCTTAAGTAAAAAATAACCAAAACCCTTCTACTTTAATGAAATACCTCTTGACGCTTATATGTTTTTTAATTTTCACAGTTTCCTGTACATCAGACAGTGAGAAAAAGTCTGCCGGTGCTATGGATACGGGCAGGGACTTTATCCGGGCTACACTTGACGGGGATTTTAAATCTGCCGAAACTTTCCTTTTGAGCGATCCGCAGAATACACAGCTTTTTGATTCTTACAAGAAATTTTATCTGCGGCTGCCCGCGGAGAAAAAAGCTGCCTACAAAAAAGCCTCATACAATATTAATACTTACTCAGAAGTAAATGACAGCGTGAAAATTATAAACTACAGCAATTCATACATGAAAGAACCAATGAATATCAAAGTGGTTAGAAGCGAAAACAAATGGGCGGTTGATTTTAAATATACCTCCGCCGATTCTACGGAGAATCAATAAACATCACAATACCGAATTATGTATGTACTGCACCCCTGGCACGGCGCCTCATACGGAAATAACGCACCTGCTGAGGTAAATGCGCTTATTGAAATACCCAAAGGCAGCAGTTGCAAATATGAGATAGACAAAGCAACCGGGCTGCTGCGGCTCGATCGGGTTATTTATTCTTCCTTCCACTACCCTATCAATTACGGCTTTATCCCGCAGACATTGGGAGAAGACGGCGACCCGCTGGATATATTGGTGCTTTGCAGCGAAAGCATAGCTTCCTTGTGCCTTGTAAATGCCACAGTAATAGGGAATATGCAGATGATAGACAACGGGGAAAAAGATGATAAAATCATTGCTGTTGCAGCAACCGATCCCACGGTGAACCACATTAAAGAAATAAATGAGATTCCGCAGCATTTTTTTAATGTGCTCAAAAATTATTTTGAACAATACAAAGTATTGGAAAATAAAAAAGTGGAAATAGACCAATTTCAGGATAAAGAAACGGCCTATAAAGTGATCGAAAGTTCTGTAGCATTGTACAAAGAACGCTTTCCAAAAACAGCTGATGCAAAAAAATAAAATTTTTGAAAATGAAGCATTCGTAAGGATGCTTTTTTTATGCGCCGAACG
>JBGTJG010000028.1:0-1820 GCA_041745235.1 Ferruginibacter sp.
ATGACCGTAAGCGTGTGAGCAAGTCAATGAGCTCAGAGATGGCTTAAGGCTTAAAAAATAATATTGATCCGTTCCTTCACAGGAACGGATTTTTTATTTGCGCAAGGCGTAAAACCTTGGGATATGAGTTCCATGCACAATTATATGAAGGTTAAACAAACTAATTTTGCAGCATGATCAAAATGATGATTGTTGTGTTGTCTTTCCTGTTGTTTCTCTCTGAAAGTTTATCGGCACAGTGCGCTATGTGTACCAAAACCGCACAACAACTCGGAGAAAAACCGGCCCAGGGGCTTAACTCGGGAATTCTGTACCTTATGTTTGCACCGTTTGTAATTGTGAGTTTCATCGCATACAGGTGGTGGCGAAATAATAAAGCATACGAGAACTCAGGCACAGATTAGCATTTTATGTAAATTCGACAAAATCAGGTTCGACAGGCTTAACCCTGACTTTCTCTTTCTTATGATATCAATTATTCGTTCTCTTATTCAATCATCTATAGACACCAAGCAAAAGCTTTTAAAGGATGATAAAATTGCTGAAACAGTTGAAGGAGTAACAATGGCGATCGTCGATGCCTTCCGCGCAGGCAATAAGCTTCTCTTATGCGGAAACGGCGGAAGTGCAGCTGATGCGCAGCACCTGGCAGCAGAATTTACCGGCAGGTTTTACAAAGACAGGCAGGGGTTGCCGGCGGAGGCACTGCATGTAAATACTTCATACCTCACTTCTGTCGCAAATGATTACAGTTTTGATGTGGTGTACTCCAGAATGGTTACCGGCATCGGTAATAAAGGAGATATACTGATCGGCCTCAGCACTTCCGGCAACAGCACAAATATCATTAATGCTTTGACAGCAGCTAAGGAGAAAGAAATGATCACAGTAGGTTTTACAGGAGAAGAAGGAGGGAAAATGAAAAACTTGTGTGATTACCTGATCAATATTCCTTCTAATGACACACCCCGTATACAAGAAAGCCATATTTTAATCGGTCATATTATTTGTCAGCTTGCAGAGGAAAAATATTTCAGATAGATCACCCGGGATTCTTTGAGAGTGTTTGAAGAATCGGGGCAGATATAATTTGTGAAAAACGGGACGAAGTTAATCTCGGGAATGTGGATGCATTGATGCGGATAGAAAACGAAACCGGGAAAGGTTTTCTCCTGACAGAAACCAAAACGTCAATACAGCTTGTTCATGATATAAGAAATATGCCCCCCCGTGCAGCTTTCTGAAATAGATCCCCTGTTTAGTTATTTGCGAAAGGCTCTTTGAAGTTTATACAAAACTTTCATCTGAAAAAACTTTACTTCAAGTTCTCTGTCCTTTTTTCCTGTCCTTTCATTGTATATTCTGCGATAAAAACGTAATTTTTCCATCACAAATTCGCGAAGGGTAGTATCCGACTGTATTATGTGCTTAGATAATGTAAGGAAAGTCTCTTTTATGCTGGAAGCTTTATCAGCCAGAGTCTTAATGAGGGAGTTATTTACCTGGCGATAATACACATCATCATCTTCCGCATTTTTAAATTTGTATTTCCTCGATATTCTCAGCCACATGTCATAATCTTCCAGCTTCAAAGATTCATCAAAAAGCCCCACATCTTTAAAAACATCTTTATTGATGAGCATTGCAATAGCAGGTATGAAATTACTTTTCAATAATTCAAAATAAATATTTCCATCAGGAATTCCGACCAGGTCGGGCTTTATTGCCCCGATGAAATCATGGGTAAGTATATTGCCGTCTTCATCTGCAGTTTTGCAGTTACTGAAGATAACTTTGTAATCAAGGGGGAGGTATTGTGC
>JBGTJG010000029.1:0-8419 GCA_041745235.1 Ferruginibacter sp.
TAAAATTTCCAATGAATTTACGTGAAACATTGAAAGGTACGGGCGTTGCAGTTGTTACCCCCTTTTCAAAAGACCTGGCTGTGGATTTTAGTGCATTAGCTAAACTTCTAGATCATATCATAAGCAACGGTGTAAATTATATTGTAACATTGGGCACTACCGGCGAAACCCCTGTGCTTGCGCCTGATGAGAAAAAAGAGATCATAAATTTTACAAAGGAGCACGTTGCCGGCAGGGTGCCCGTAGTTATAGGAATAGGCGGAAATGATACCGCATCCGTTATCAATGATATCAAAACTTACCCTCTTGTCGGCGCCACAGCTATTTTAAGCGCGGGACCTTATTATAACAAACCATCACAGGAGGGCCTGTTCCAACATTATCGGGCATTGGCAGAAGCTTCACCCCTTCCCATAATTCTTTATAATGTGCCGGGCAGAACAGGCCGTAATATGGATGCACATACTACCTTAAGGCTTGCCACCGAAGTTGGAAATATTGCAGGTATAAAAGAAGCAAGCGGCGATATGCAGCAGTGCATGGAAATTCTCAAAGACAGGCCCGATAATTTTTTAGTAGTAAGCGGTGATGATGCATTGGCGCTGCCTCAGATGGCCTGTGGTATGGATGGTGTGATCAGCGTAGCAGCAAATTGTTTTCCCAAAGAATTTGCCGCAATGATACAATTGTGCCTTCAGGGGAATTTTACTGATGCAGTAAAGATCAATGATAAGCTGATGGAAGCGTACCGCCTCTTATTTGCAGAAAATAATCCCGCAGGGGCTAAGGCTTTCTTATATGAGATGGAAATTATGGAAAACGTTATGCGCCTGCCGGTTGTACCGCTCAGCGGAGAGTTACAAAGGCAGGTGAAAAATTATCTGGCTACAGTAAACCATAATGAAAACTGACTATAAAATTTATATTTTAAAACACGCTCCTTCCAGCGCAAGCTCTGTATTTTCAAAAACTGCTTTCGTTTCCGTAAGAAATTCATCAAGCAACTCATATTTCGAGGAGAAATGCCCGATAAGTAATTTCTTTGCGCCGGCAAGTTCTGCAATCTTACCTGCCTGCACGGTTGTACAGTGAAACCTTGCAGCGGCACGCTCTTCGAGGTCTTTAAGGTATGTCGTTTCGTGATAAAGGACATCTACATCTTTAACCATTTCTGCGATTCTTTCATCATAGATGGTATCAGCACAATAAGCATAGCTGCGGGCAGGGGCTGCAGGTATTGTTACCGAGTCATTAGAAATTACGGTTCCCTTTTTTGTAACATAATCATTCCCATTCTGCAGCTCACCGTAATATGCTTCAGGTATCTCGTATGATCTTACTTTCTCGGGTACAATACTCCGCGGCTTTTTATTCTCTCTAAAAATAAATCCGTTGCAATCTATTCGATGGCTTACTTTAAAATTAGAAATTCGGATTTTGCTGTCATTAGCAATTTCACCTTCTCCCGTAAGGGGATGGAAATACATTTTATAAGGCAACACCGCACTTGCCGCGGCCAGTTGTAAACGGATTATTTCTTCCAGAAGCTCAGGAGCATAAATATGAATATCATTTACCCTGCCCATTAGCCCCATGCTCGTTAGTAACCCTATTAAACCAAAATAATGATCGCCGTGAAGGTGAGAAATAAATATTCGGTTGATCTTACTTGTTTTTATTTTGTTCTTCGTCAGCCGAACCTGGGTTCCTTCACCGCAATCGATAAGATAATTTTCATCCTGCGTTTGCAGGACCTGTGATGTAGGGTTTCGTCCGTAAGCCGGCAAAGCGGAATTGTTTCCCAGTATAGTTAATGCTAGCAAAAAAGTTGTTTTAAGGTTTTTTTTGAGACACCGTTTGCGAATGAAAGGCTGCTTCAGGAAGAGGTTAGATCGCCCGCATCATCACCCAGCATTTCTCTTTCTATTTCCTCCATTTGTACAATATCACACGCCTCACTTTCAGTAGGAGTTATATTCATCAGGTCTGTAAGCTCTTCGCGGTCAAATATAAATTGAACAGCTTCCCTAAGCTCACAGATAACGAACGACTGATTACGCTCATAAAAATCCTGTTGTAAAACGGCCAGTTTATGAGCGGCCTCCGGTGCCAGCTCAGTAACTTCTTTCATGTTTATAACCAGGTGAGGTATACCGGGTGGCGTATATCCTGCAAATTCGGTGATATCATCTGTCATATTAGCAGAGATATTGGCTTCCTGCGGTATTAAAACAGTGAATCTTTCTTTGGTATTTATTTTGACATTCATTATCAGGTATTGGTAGCGTAAGATATAAAATTATCTGACTTTAATGATGTGCTTTGTTTAGATTTTGTTGCTGTTAATGTTATTGTGCACATATAAACATTTTGATTTCTTTATCACTCTCCCGCTCCTTTTTTTCGTTAACATTGTATCAGTAAATATATTCCAATGGACAATAATTTTTCAACACAGGTAAAAGAGATCATTTCATACAGCAGGGAAGAAGCTTTGCGCCTCGGTAATGATTTTATCGGGACCGAGCACCTTGTTCTCGGCCTTATAAGGGATGGTGAAAATACAGCTGTGAAGATCCTTAAGTCTCTCAGCGTAGATATATATGAATTGCGCAAAGAAATTGAGCTCGCCGTAAAGGATAAAACCGGTAAAAACATTGCCAATATAAATTCTCTGCCGCTTACTAAGCAGGCTGAAAAAGTAATTCGCATCACAGTACTGGAAGCAAAAGCGGTCAAGAGTGAATTTGTCGAAAGCGAACACCTTATGCTGTCCATTTTAAAAAATAAAGAGAACATTGCTACGCAGATCATAAACCAGTTTGATGTGGATTATGACTTGTTTAAAACAGAGCTTGGGTTTGTTACTACTGAGCAACCCCGATCAGAATACAACGAAGAAGATGATTTTGATGAAGAAGGAAAAAAATTCGGCCAATCAAAACCGGCTAAGGGCGCCGCAGGAAATTTACCTAAAACTAAAACGCCGGTGCTTGATAATTTCGGCAGAGATATTACAAGACTCGCAGAAACAGGTGCTTTAGATCCTATCGTGGGCAGAGAGAATGAAATAGAAAGGGTTTCTCAGATTCTATCCCGCCGCAAAAAGAATAATCCTATACTTATTGGTGAACCGGGCGTGGGTAAGACGGCGATAGTAGAAGGACTGGCGCTGAGGATTGTTCAAAGAAAAGTAAGCCGCGTTTTGTTTGACAAAAGAGTTGTGAGTCTGGATCTTGCTGCATTAGTTGCAGGTACAAAATACCGCGGTCAGTTTGAAGAAAGGATGAAAGCCATTATGAATGAGCTGGAAAAGAACAGGGATGTTATCCTTTTTATAGATGAGATACATACCATAGTAGGCGCAGGCGGTGCAAGCGGTTCATTAGATGCATCCAATATTTTTAAGCCCGCCCTTGCACGTGGCGAATTGCAATGTATCGGGGCTTCTACATTAGATGAATACCGCATGCACATTGAGAAAGACGGTGCATTAGATCGTCGTTTCCAAAAGGTATTGGTTGAACAACCTTCAGTTGAAGAAGCTATTGAGATACTTACAAATATTAAAAGCAAGTATGAGGATTATCATAACGTATCGTACAGCAAAGAAGCTATTGAAGCTTGTGTAAAGCTGAGCGACCGTTACATGACCGATCGGTTACTGCCTGATAAGGCAATAGATGTGTTGGATGAGGTAGGCGCAAGAAAGCACATTAAGAATATAAATGTTCCTGAAACCATTCTGGAATTGGAGCAGCAGATTGATGACATAAAACTCCAAAAAAACAAAGTTGTAAAGAGCCAGAAATTTGAAGAGGCTGCATCTTTGAGAGACAGTGAAAAGAAGCTGCAGGATGCATTGGAAAAAGCTAAAGCGGATTGGGAAGAAGAAAGTAAGAATAAAAGGTTTCCTATTGAAGAATCTGATATTGCAGAGGTCATTCACATGATGACAGGTATTCCTGTACAACGAATGGTGCAGGCAGAAACGGACAAGCTCCGCAAAATGGGAGATGACCTGAAAGGCGCTGTGGTAGGCCAACAGGATGCAATCACGAAAGTAGTAAAGGCTATACAGCGTAACAGGGTTGGTTTAAAGGATCCGAAAAAACCTATCGGAACATTTATATTCCTTGGTCCGACCGGTGTGGGCAAAACGGAGCTTGCACGCTCTCTTGCACGCCATATGTTTGACAGTGAAGATGCGCTGATTCGTATTGATATGAGTGAGTACATGGAAAAGTTTACCGTAAGCAGATTGATTGGTGCACCTCCCGGATATGTAGGATACGAAGAAGGCGGCCAGCTTACAGAACGTGTACGCAGGAAGCCATACAGTGTTATTTTATTGGATGAAATAGAAAAAGCTCACCCGGATATTTATAATATTCTTTTGCAGGTATTAGATGATGGTCAGCTTACAGACGGCCTCGGCAGAAAAGTGGACTTCAAAAATACCATGATCATCATGACGTCTAACATTGGTGCCCGTCAATTGAAAGATTTTGGTGAGGGAGTTGGTTTTGCCACCGCTACAAGAATGGAGCAATCCGATGAAAATAACAAAGCTGTTATTGAAAAGGCATTAAAACGCACCTTCAGCCCGGAGTTTCTTAACAGGATTGATGATGTAGTGATCTTTAATTCTCTTACTAAGGAAAATATTTTCGAGATCATAGATATTCTGATGAAGAGTGTTATGAAGCGATTGAACACGCTCGGCTATACTTTAGAACTCTCCGCCGAAGCAAAGGATTTTGTCGCTGACAAAGGTTACGACAGCCAATTTGGTGCACGACCTTTGCACAGGGCTATTCAGAAATACCTCGAAGACCCTTTAGCTGAAGAGATATTAAATATGAGTATAAAACCCGGGGATGTTGTCATTGCAAATCTGGATACGGAAAATCAGAAAATTACTTTTAAGCTGAAGGATGAACCGAAGAAGAAGGAAAAGAAATCAGAAGCATAAATTCACTTTTAAAACCGCTTATTAAAATAAGCGGTTTTTCTATTTTATATTCTTAGTAAAATTGATCCCAAGCTTTTTGCATGTTTCATTTATAATATCCTGCTGGTAGCTTTTTAATGTATTGGGTAGTCTCGAGTCAGCGTTGAGCGACTTTTTAAATCCCCTTAAGATATGTTCTCCTGCATCTTTCCCGTATTGTCCTGTTATCTCATTATACAGCCGGAGATATAAAAGATCTGTGCCTGTCATTTCCTTCTCCCCCTCCTCTTTGCTGCCCTCATTGCCTGTTTGCCTCTCCGGTATCCTGATCGGGATAATATTATCAGTTCCCTTGCCAATTAAATCACTGAACCTTTTCTTACTTGCATAGTCTTCTGTAAGCCTTTTGCTAAAACCCTTTTCGAATGGGGCTGCAAAGAAGGAGGATTTATTCTCCATTATATGCTCCAGCGTACTGTCTGAAACAATAGTTGCCGGGGGCACATTGTAATCCTTGGCGATCTCATTTCTCAACACCAACAGTTCCATAAAATTTTTCTGGTCATTATGGCTGTATTTTCTTTTGTGGTTGTGAGAAAGCTTTACCTTAAACTCAGTTACAGGAATCCTTTCAGATGACTTGTTTTCCTGAGCGATCATACTTGCTACATTTCGTTCCACTGAGACTCTATCAAGAATCGTTTTCAGTTCCAGTAATTTACTCACATCATTTCCTGCATATGTAATTTGCTCAGGCGACAGTGGCCGCCTCAGCCAATTGGAACGTTGCATGGATTTATCCGGTTCAATGTGAAATACATCACGCATCAGATCCCCCAAAGAGTTTGCAGGGTAATTGCAAAATTTTGCCGCAATCTGTACATCATAAATGTTTTTCGGGTTGCAACCGTTAACCTTTAAAATCTGGATATCTTCTGAACAGGAATATACAACTTTGCAAATCGCGGGGTCTTCAAATAATATCCAAAGTTGTTGCAGGTCTTTTAATGCTAAAGGATCTGTTAAATAGCAGTCCTCTCCATCGAATATCTGCAGCAACGATAGTTTAAATCCGTATTCCCTGTAGAACCGGTCAAACTCTGTATCAAATGCAAATTCAGGTTTCCTACGGAGTTTATCACACATGCTTAGCAGTGCAGGAACCGTGTCTATGTATTTGATCTGTGTGTTGTCCATGATGTCACAAAAATATTTATTATGCGGATATTGTAAAGTAAAATTTCACTACATGATTCGTTTGCCGATAAGAATAATATAAGGAGAAATTCTTTTTCCTAAAAATTTTGCAAGGCGGTTAAAAATTTTCTTTATCGGACTTTTTTCAAACTCATTGTAAAAACCCGGATAGAATTGCACTTTAAATCCGCCCTCTTTATATAAATCGATGTATTCATTCAGTGATAGAATTCTTTCCGTCCAGCTGCCTGAAATAGGATCACATGTATTTGTGGCATGCTTTAGCACCGGGGGAAATGCACCCGATGCTACGTATACCTTCACTGCAGCAATAATGTCTTTTTCATTTTTGCCCCTTGTAGCAGTGGCTAACTGCTCAGTAGTTGCTTCAGGGATAGCCGGAAAGTTTGTTTTGATAATTTGACAACGTTGTTTGAAAAATGCTTCTTCAGGATCATCGCCGAACATTTCGGCTGATGTGCTGCCTGTAAATTCATCCTTTACCTGGATACGTTGAAGCCTGCGGACTTTGAAAAAGTTTTCCGGGTTGGATCCTGTAGTAAATCCTGAAATGATCCCGGGATTTATTCCCTCAAGGATTCGAAAAAAATGCGAAAGATCATATATGTGCTCTATGACATCGGTGCCGGCAATAATATCGAGCTTTTTGCTTTTAAAAAATTGCTGTACTGCAGTAATATCTCCGTGTATGTAACCATCGGGATAAATGTTTAATTGTTCAGCGAGCTTTTGGGCTGCATTGATACAGTTTTGATCTATATCATTAATATATACCTTTTTAAAACCGCAGCATTTGGCAAACAAACCGAAGAGCCCACTCCCGGCGCCGTAATCGACCAATATGATTTCCGAAATATCTTTGTTCGAATGCTTCATCATCTTCAGCAGCAGATCTGAATAGATGGCTATGTAATATTTCTTATGTGCCAGCAAATGAGCGAGATACCTGTTGCAATACCCTACCTCGGTGAAACTATTCTTATCTACCGATTCCAGTTGTTTTTCAAAAGCCTCCGCATATACGGTAAGATTAGAAAGTCCCTGCATTTTTAAAATTTTGTTAATCGAAACTACGGGATATTCTCATAGAATCTTTTCCTGTTGCTGATTGACAAAAATCAAATCAGTTTAAGAAATCAGTCTTACTTGATCTTTAATCGCATTGCCCATTTTTGTTTATTCAAAGCCGCATTGCTCCCTGCTTTTTATCCGTTTGATAAGTTAATCATTCCCTCACTGCTGCTATAGGGTATGTGTTTTGCATATGTTCAACTTCCTTGATAACGACTTTAACCCGTTACAGAGAAATTAAACCCTTTTAAAATGAAAGCACTCATTATTGATGATGAATCCGATATTTGTTATTTGCTCAGTCGTCTGCTGCAGCGCAAAAACTATATAACAACATTTGTAAATTCCCTCAAAGAGGCCCGCAAAACATTGGAACGTGAACTTCCGCAACTCATTGTGTTAGATAATCACCTGCCTGATGGTTTGGGCATAAACTATATCCCTGTTCTCAAAGAAAAGTATCCAGCAATAAAAATTATCATGATCACGGGGCATGATTCGGCAGGTGACAGGGAAAGAGCCATGGAAAATGGTGCAGACTATTTTATAGCGAAGCCTTTTTCCAAGGAAAGTATTAATACTGCAGTGGAGAGTGTTACGGCATAATCTGTTGAATGTAAATTTTATTACTCGTGAGTATTTGTTATAGAACAAGTGATAAATACCTTTTCAAGTTTAGCAGTTGTCTGTGATTGCTAAATATACTGACACTGGCAGCGCACAGAGAATTCCATGGAAAATTTCTATCCCTTTTAAGATTTTTTAGTAACCTTCTTTGTATTTACAAGTAAAATAGTGTTACCAGTCGATAATTGTATTTCATTGTTTATAGACAGTCCATAAAAATATTTTGCCGTTTCAGGTATGGAAGAATTTAAAAGTGGATTACCATATGCAACAACCTCTTTTCCTGCAATACAAAAAACAATTTGAGGCGTTACGAGAGATGTAATAGTTTTCAATATTGAGCCATTTAGGATAATAAGTTCATAGCCCGATAAATTTTCTTTCAATAAATAATCTGCCTTGGTTAGTATAGATACTTTTGTTTGATTTGATATTTGTATTTGCTCACAATTTTGAAGATTTTTAGTTGTTGAACATTTCACCAAACTCAGAACAACCCCAATTAATGCAATTAATTTTATATAATTTCTCATAGTTAGATTAGGCCAC
>JBGTJG010000030.1:0-14939 GCA_041745235.1 Ferruginibacter sp.
TGAAGGGCGCACCGGTATTTTCTTTTGAGAAAGTGGACGATAAGAAAATGCTTTGGGATATCACAAAGGGTGCTCTGGAATATTATACTGTAAATCCTGAATGGGTAAAATCAAACTTCGGTGTAGATATCACCGGCGAAAGAAAAGAGGCCGCACCGTCTAAAGTGAAGCTTACTGATGCCGATAGTTTTTTCGATTAAGGGCAGATGAAAGCCCGGCAATAAAACAGTTTCATCAGCAGCTGACAGGTTTGTACAGCGGTGGCCAATGCCCCTCTTGCAAGCGCCTGCAAAATATATATCTGGCAGACGGCGGTAAAACGCCTGATGCTTTCAATAAGAAGCACTTTGATGCCGCTGTGAAGCACATACATGCCTCACAGGGCATTAAGCCGGGTATGCTGAGGGATAAACCGCTAAAGGCGCTTACAGCAGAAACAAACCGTATTTTATCTGATGCTGTACAATTTGGGATCTCCGACAATGTAGTTCCTGAAGTGATGCTGGAAAAATTGCAAAACGATGTCTTTGTTTTCAGTGGTTTTAAAACCTATGCCCAGCTGAAGACAGCCAGTGAATTGCTGCTGGATGCTGAAGGAAAAAGAAAACCTTTTGCACAATTTGCAAAAGACATTACCGCCATAGACGAAAACTATAACCAAAAGTTTCTGGAGGCAGAATATTATTTCGCTCAGGGCAGCGCACAGATGGCTGCTAAATGGGCTGATATAGATACCAGCGGTAAATACTTACTGCAATACAGAACAGCCGGTGACAGCCGTGTAAGAGATTCTCATGCGGCTTTAAGAGATACAACCCTCCCGGCTGATGATGGTTTTTGGAACAGCTACTACCCGCCCAATGGCTGGCGCTGCCGGTGCAATGCTGTAGAAGTAAGCAAAGATCGTTATGCACAGAGCGACAGTGCTGCCGCAAGTGAAGCCGGCAAAGCTGCAACCACACAAATAGACAAAGACGGAAAGAACAGTCTGGCAATATTCAGGTTTAACCCCGGTAAGCAGCAGATCATTTTCCCGCCTAAGCATCCGTATAAGGGTGATCTGAATAAATGCAGTACTGCAAAAGCGGGAAGCGGACAGGCAGAAAAATGTGCTGTGGCCACTGAACTGGAGAAGCAAATAAAAAAGTAAACCGGAATGACCAGCACAGATTTTTTTACTGGCTTATTAAAGGATATTAAAATTGATCTGACTGAAGAGTTCGACAGGAACTTTGAACGGCAGGCCTTTTTTGATTCGCCCTGGACTAAAACAAAATTGCGCCCCGGTGATAATACCCTGAACAAACATGGCGGTGCCGGGCTGCGAGGATCAATAAGAGGTACTACGGCTGCACAGACTATAAAATGGGAAAGCAGCCTGCCGTATGCAAGCATTCATAACAACGGGGGTGTGGTAGTGATCACAGCGAAAATGAAGCGGTTTTTTTGGGCGATGTACTACAAGAGCAGCGGTGCGGTGAGCAAGAAAGAAACGGGCGGTGTGCGCAACAATAAACGCAATGCATCGCTTCTCGGTGAGTCGTTATATTGGAAAGCATTGGCACTAAAAAAAGTAGGCGATAAGCTGATCATACCGAAGCGGCAATTCATAGGCACACACCAAAACGTAAAGAATATCATAAAGCAGAATACCGAGCAGGCTATACTCCGATTAGGTGAGCAATTTAAAACTGAATTTCAAAAAGCAAAATAATGGTAGAAGTTTTAGCAGGTGTACAGCAGCAGCTGCTCACCAAAGTACCGGCAATAAAATATGTAGATGAAAATTGGGGGCAGCTGGATCAGTACTCTCCTAACCACCCGGTAAAGTGGCCCTGCTGTCTTATAGATGCGGGTACGGTTGTTTGGATGAACCTCGGTAACAAGCAACAGCAGGGCACAGCTAATATTACTTTAGATGTGGCTAACCTGAAACTTACAAATACCAGCGGCAAGGCTCCTGCCGCACAGCGTACACAGGCATGGACAATACACACTATAATGCAGCAGGTGCATCAGGCTATTCATAATTTTAGAGTGGAAGACTTCAGCAGCATGATGTACCGTAAAACTACTGTACGCATTGGGCGGGATGACGGAGTACAGCAATACAGGATTGTTTATGAATGTGTGGTAACCGGGCCTTATGATACGAACGCAGGATTATCAGCTGTGCCGCCTGATGGATTCGCGCTGGAGGTAGAAAGGTTATAAAGAAAAAGCCACGTTATCAGCGTGGCTTTTTTGCGAGGTAAACTTTTATAAAATGTGGAAGTTTGATTCTTAATTGGGCTGTCGCATCAAATGCTTGAAAAGCACGATTTGCTTCTAACGTTGCACTGCCCAAACGATTAAGAGAATATGACATGCTTTTTATTCCGGTAACTATCTTTCCGCCTAAATAAACATTCACATCCTTCCAATCCATCTTTTCCTTTTCCATTGGTTTTATTTTACAGGTTGTGCAATTGTTTTGATCTCCCATGAATCGCCGGTATTATGAAACCATAAATTACAATTACCGGCGGTCATTCTTTCATACCCGTTTTTCAGCAGTTCAGTTTTATCAGCTTTGGGGTTTATAAAAGCTTTCCATATAGCAAACAAATCTGAGTAGCTGCCATATACCTCCATGCGCATGATGGACTCAGTACCTTTTATTTCTAAGTCCTTATTCTCACCCCGCATGAACTTTTTAAAATCAAAAATGATCTGCTTACCTGTGCTGTCTGTTAAACGAAAGCCATAAGCTTTGAATGATAAAGAACTGTCCTTTGCAAAAGTTCGCTCCGGGAAAATGGCTTTTATGCTGTCCTCCAGTTCATACCTTTTTGCATAAGGCTCGCCATTGTATAAGCAGGTCATTTGCGCCTGTACTGCTGTTGTAAAAAGTAACCCGATCAAAAGTGTAGCTGTCAGTTTCATGCTGCTTTTTTTGTGAGTGTAAAATTATGATGAAAACATATCTGTTTGTTTCGATTCCTTTTTTTCCTGAAGCTGCTTTAATTCCCGCTCGTAATTGATGCCGAGGAAAATATAAAAGGTTTGCAGGTGCATAGGATAAACCGGTTCTACGTGTTTGCGAAAGGTCACGGCTGCCGGCACATCTTCTACTTTGTGCCTGTTGTATAATTCGCAAACTTGCTTCACTCTTTTCAGGTAGTGAATTCTTGAATAACTCATAATAATTTTTATATTTGTGTTCTCAGGACAAGCAAAAATTATTTGAGAGCAGGGTTTCTACCTTGCTTTTTTTATTAATCTAATTTTTATAATGTATAAGGTCATTTATAAATTTAATATATCGCCTCTTTTTATAACAGAGCAAGAATATAATACTATTGTAAAAAAGCATTTCAGATTTATTGATTCTTTGCCGGATTTTGTAGGAGGTGAGAATGATTTTTCTGACTCTTCCGTTCCTAAATTCACCGGTGATTTAGATACTAAATACATCGTGTCATTTGTTTTATACTTTCGAGATATTGACTTTCTTCAGGAAGGCCTGCGCCTGTTAGAATCATACTGCACACTTTATTATAATGAACCTGATCCATGTCCCGAAATTTCTAACGTGTAGTCCATTTTTGGAAATTGTCGAACTCTTAGATCAAAAGGAATGGGGATCACTTTATCCATTTGTTTCATAAAGAAAGGAATACCGGCATAAGCGCACTGATCTTTTAGCCATCTTGCCCAATCAGCATTAAAAGGCCGTCTGCCATTCCCACTTTCGCCGCCGCATATTATCCAGTCAACAAAGGGTATCCATTCGCTGCCATTGATTTCAGATAGCATAGGTTCAATGCTTAAAAATTTTCTCCCATTTACCTCCAGCAATTGCTGTATTAATTTATCAGCTGTCGCCTGATCAGCAGGGCTGGTACCAAACATTACATTTGCCGGTGGGTTTTCCTTCCAGCTTTCCGGAATGTATTTATTGATGTTAGAGGGGCGCTTTGTGAGCAGCAGGAACATGAGGTTTGGATAAGTACACAAATCAATTTGCTTAAAAAACATTGCACGTAAATGACCTGTGGTAAGATCATCACAATCTACGCCCCGGCCGGGAGGTGGGCCAATATATCCCACTTCGCTTCCGACTCCGACTAACTCATCCCCTTTACTATTTATTACCGGCATTGGCTTTTCAAAAATATCCATCATGCTGCCGACAAACACACGGTGCATTTCCCCGGCAGCTGCTGCAAGCTTTTGAAACTTTGCCAGATCACGCCATACTTTTTCTACAAGCAAGCGGGGTTTATCATTGCCCCAAACATCTTTACCCCACCGCTTTGATAAAGTTTCTGCATAGCAATGATCGCACCCGGCATGTACTTTCGTACAGCCATGCCAGAGGTTGGCGGTGTGGTGTGTCCATTCTATTTTGCTGTCTTGTGCCATAATTAAAATTTAACTGCCTCTAAGGTTTGGTGTCCAGTAAGTATCCTTTATTTTACTGATAATTGGCTTCATATACATATTGAAAATGTTAGCATGATTGCCGTGAATACCTGCACTCCTTTTAAGGTTATCCATTATTTTCCCTAACTCCTGCAACTCAGGTGATATTTGTTTGTCCTTTTCGCTTTGGCGTATTTCATCAATGCATTTACTAAACAGGAGGGACAACTGCCCGGCATAGTCAGGGTGCAGTATTTTTTTCAATACTTCAAAGTGACTTTCAAACTGCTCTCTTGCTGTATATGTATTTTTACTGTCTGGTGCCATAATTATAAAATTTCAAATTCAGAATTCAAAACCTTCACCGCTTCACCCTTACCCATAACCCACACGCCATCAGAAAAATTTATTCTGCCGGCAGGCGGGTCAATAATGGTATGCTCACTTCCGGGTGTTAAGTTTTTAAACACGTTGCCTGTAGCTGTGCAATTTGTAATGGTGATGGTACCGGTTACTTTTTCAATTAACCCCATAGACCTGCTTATAATTTCATCAGCCACATTTTTATTCCAGCCATAGAAGTCGTTATGGATATCACATCCTGCCTGACATTCTTCCTCTGTTTCAAATTCAGTTCTTTCGGGGTTAGGTGTTTTAGAATGGCCGGGTATAAAAATATCAACAGCTTCATACTTGCCGTTCTCATTTTTAAAGGGATGTTGCACATATTTTCTTCTGTGTTCATCAATAAAAGGATAGATCATAATTAAATTTTTAATTGTTCCATAATTCAGCATTCAAATAGGTTTCTGCATATTTCTTTGCTGTGTTGCTGCTGCGTATGCTTCGTTCGTAAGTGCCAATGAACAGGTAAGCTTTGCGGCGGTCATTGTCTTTTATCCGGTTCCAAATGATCAGGCTCTTTTTCTTGCTGCTCCTTATTTTTTCATCATACCTGTTCCAGAACAGATCAAAGGTTATCTCCGCATCAGGGAGCGCCTCCAGCTTGCTGTGCTTTGCCCTGCTGAGTACATCCTTCAATTCATCATACGTTCCCGGCATTCTCTCAGTAAACCATTGCAGCTGCTGATCATTCAGGGTCGCTTCTGTATTATCATATTTCAGCAGCTTGCCTTCCGGGTTAAAGGTGAACAGCACAGAGCCTGTAAATGTTTCACTACTCCAGATATAGGTTTTGTTCTCGGTCATAAAAATTATTTAATGGCATTTTTTCGCATAGATATTTGCCAGTCGCTTGCCACCTTCTTTGCATTCTGCAGCAGCAAAAACAATTCTCCCTTATCGTAATCATTGAACCGCTTTTTTTTACCGTTTACGCCGTATTTTTCAGCCCATGCAATAGCAGCGGCAGCAGTACGGTATATCCCGAGGAACTGGCTTATTATGGCCTTACGGAGCGAATCCTTTTCTTTCTCCTCGGGGCTGTCCGGTATATACCTTGCCCCGGTCATTTGGTTAAGGTTTGCAACCAGCGTGGCCAGTTCCGTATCTGTGAGGTCTTGGAGGCTCTTGGTTCGCTGATCTGTAAATTCCAGTACCGTTTCCTCCTTGCTCATTGGATTGCCGTGCTTAAGGCTGTTATTGAATGCTCCGTAAAAAGAAGCGTAGCGATTAAATGCCATTTTAAAAGGGTTTAAATGCCGCTGAAATTGAGGTTTACCGTCTGCCACTTATTGTTCTTGTCTTTCTCCTCAAACGTGATGTAATCCTTAGAATCGCTCATAGTCCAGGACTCCTTCAAAAGCTTAATGCCATCCACCCAATTGGGAGCGGTAAAGCGATCTTCCATTGCATACAGTTTCTGCACAAGCTTTATATCCAGAGAGCCTTTTTTGCGCTCCAGCAGGCTCATGATCAGGTCTTTTGTATCAGCATCGTCTTTAAACTTTTCTGTTACAAAATCTATGATGTGCTTTTCGGCCTGATTGCTTCGTTCATCAAAGAAGCCGTTTTCCTGACGGCGATAATTGATACGCAGGTCACCCGATTCTAACTGGAAGTTTCCTTTACCATCTGCATGGCGCTTGCTGTATTCCTGAAGCATGCCGTACAGGGTCTGCATGGCAGAGAATGATTTTTCTTTGAATTGCAGCAGCTGCCCGGATAAAAGTTTTGCCCCTGTGGACAGTTCTTTAATGGTGGCAAGCTTCAGTGATTCGTAAGCCTTTCTCTTTGCCTGTGCAGCTTCTGTTTCTGCTTGCTTCTTTTCTGCCAGAGCAGCTTCTAATTGCTCAGTACTGAGTTTAGAAAAATCAATAAAAGGAAGTGTGGGTGTTTCTGTTGTTTGCATTTTTTTGATATTTAGCGGTAAGTAAAAATTTATAGTGAAAAGAGATCATGCACCCTGTCACCTGACAGCCACATATCTGCATCCTGTGCAGCGATGTAGTTTTCGTTTTCCTGATCCATCGTTTCCCAATCACCCTGTGGCAGATCGTTCAGATTTGTTTTGCCTTCCAAGATGCTGATGATGGTATCATTCAGCTGCCAGTTATCTGTACTAAACTTGCTGAACTGAGGCAGGGCTTCTTTTTCTTTTTTGAGGCCTTCAATCTGCCGGGTAATTTCTTCGGGTGTGCGTGGTCTTTTTGCCATGATTTTTTTAGTTTGGTTATTAATATTTAAAGTTTGTCCAGTGAATAATTTGTCCACTCCATTCATCCTTACCTTTTGGTAAAAACCAATTAAGGAAACGTTGTCTATTAACGCCATCATTTTGAATAAGCGCATTTATTTCGGAAGCATTTGAATTGTAATAACCATCTATTGTAATTTCTAAAGCCCAGCCATTGTAGGTCATAAAAATATCCTGTACTCCGGTACACACTTGCAGCCTTTCCATGTTGTTATTAAATACCCTGTATTTTTTTGTTCTTACACCATGAGCCATTTGTATGGACATGCCTGCTCTCCACCGGTCGCCTTTTCGCAGAGAATGAATTTTGGTGCCTGCTAATATTTTCTTCTCAAATTCGGTGAGAGTCCCGTCTGCAAACTTTTCTTTAAATCCTAAGATCATGGATGGGTAATTAAGCGGTGAAATATTTTTGATGTACCTGATTAGAAATTCGCAGCAGTTCATTTTTAAAATGCTCCCCGTTTATATGGGTCTGCATATACATAATCCGTAAGGCCAACGCCTGTGCTGCTGAAAGCTTCATTTTATATTGCTTGTCCGGCACAAGGGTCTTTTGCTTCAGAGAAAAAAGAACTTCCGCGAGGTTGGCCATGATCAGCTTATCCATTTCATCATCAGGGCCGGCCTGAATTATCTGCTCTATCAGTGCAATAAGAGCATAAGCACTTTCAGAAGCCAATACGATCTTTAATTTTTCAGTTTGCATTTATACAAGTTTGTAAGAGATAAAATTTGTAAGGCCGTCATACAGTTTGAATGTGCTTAACCATGTTTTTTTAGAAGATTCATATTTCCTGTACGGTACATCTGTGGTATGCAGGTCTTCATCGTGCCGTATATATTCTACCATGAACCAACCCCAGAAACCGTAACCGGTGTCTGTTAGAATATCCATTTGTATGGCTTTATTTTCTTTATAGATCAACTCCACAGCCTTGCAGCCCATTTCAAAAAATATATTCAGGTAAGTTTCTTTCGGCATTTCTGCATAGCGGCACACACGGTCTACTATTTCATTCAACAATGTGGAATCCTGCTCGGTACGGCTAACCTGTTTTATCTGCTGTGGCTGTGGCATCTTTCTTTTTTTTAATGGTTTTTTTTACTCTCTTTTTTCCGATCTCCGCACTGATATCTTCAAACTTATCGCCCCAATGCTCTTTCGCTCCGGCTTCATAGATCACAAAATTTTTCTTATGTCCTAACCTGCTAATCATGATGCCCATAAAACCCTTTACCCAAATCTTAATATTGGCATCATACCGTATTTTAAGTGCGGTTTTTCCATCTGGTAACTTGCCGCTGCAATGGCTGATGAATATTAAAATCTTCCTCGCATTCTGACTTTTGCCAAACAAAAACATCTTCTTTAAAGCTTTGTACTGAACAATGGTAAATCCGCTGTATTGTATGCTGTCAATCACCACTATTTTCGGACTCAGCTTTCGTTTTAATATCTCAACCAGTTCATCAAACGTGCAATCGCTCATGATCTTTATCTTATCCAATTTCACCGTGCTTCTTTTCAGTGCCATCATGAAGCTTTTGCCGTGGCCTTCCTCATATCCCAAATACAACACGGTACCGAGACTTGCCTGTAATTCACTTATAACTTTTAAAGCGAGTGATGTTTTGCCATTCCCGCTATCGCCCCAAATAATCGCACTGAACGTGTCTTCTATATCACCGATGCTGTCCCGCAATTCCTGACTTATACCCTCCACATCTTTATAAGTCTTATCCATCAACTGTGAACCCGTTAGAACTTTTGCCATACTTCCTTTTATGCTGCTGATTCAAGTTTGATAACTTCCATTTTTGCCCTGCGTAAGCTGCCGTTGCAGTTCTTAATAATCTTCTGAAAATTGGATGATGCCGGCAGGTTCGCTTTTAAAAACGTTGCCAGCAATTGGCAGTAAAAGGCCTCCCGATCATCTTTACCTGTAGGCACTACCGATTGATACTTTTTGCCAAACCGGCTAAAGAATTCTGTGTATCCGACTTTCTTACAATTTTTACCACGTTCAATTTTTACCTTCAATCCATCCGCTCCTAAAACATACCATGCGCAAAACCCCTCGGTGGCATTCCACAATGCTTTTATTTCCAAAAAAGCATCATAGTTGAGGTCTCCGAATTCATCCAAAGCGATCAGGGGCTGCTCTAATGTTTTGATGTAGTAAATGAGGTTGTTCTTGCAGTCCTGATACTTGCCATTATTATCAATGCCATAAGCCTGTGCGATTGTTCTTATAAGCAGCTGCTTTGTTTTACATTGGCTGCAATCCACATACACCGCATTCTTTGTTCTCTGTGCAAAATCTTTCGCTGTATGCGTTTTACCGGTATCAGCATCATCGCAGTATACCACGCTTTGGCTGTTCTTTGCACAGAAGGCCATTTGGCTGCTGATGGTATCATATACAACTGTTCGGGCGGTCTTCCATTGCCTCTCGTTTCCAATGCTCACATTCAGTTCCCTTGCAAGTCTTATCCATTCGCCTTTGCTTAAAATATTTCCGTCAAGCTTGCCGTTTTTTATGAGGCTGTACACGGCGTTGTTTACCTTCAGGCTTTTAGAATGCTGGTTCTCACTGCCGGTAAAATTTTGTTTGTCGGCTGCAATAGCAGCTGCGATCTTTTCTTTAAGTTTTTGGTCGATTGTGTTTTCCATGTGTGGTTGTTGGTTGGTTGGTGTGGTTATAAATTAGCTATGGCCATTGCTGCATAATCCTGATTGTCTTCTTTTTCCATTAGTTCCGGTACAGGCATTTCAGGCATTGTTTCGGCGGGTGCTTTTAAAGCTTCGGTAACATGATCATTTTTGATTACTGCCAGTTTTTTTAATTTGCTCTTACGCTCCTTTACATCGGCATCAAATGCAGCGGTATATTTTTGTTGGGTAATGATCTTTTGCCGGTCTGCATCCGTTTGCTCAATCCTTGCCTTTTGCCATCTTACTTTTGCATTGGCAGTAAGTACAAACTCACCGTGCTTGTATATGTGTATGCAGGTGATAGTGCCAAATTGATCCTCAAGCCCGTAAATCTCTAAATCCTGCCCATTCTCAAGATGTGCGGTCTCTTTCATCGTATCTAAAACATACAGCCCGTTAAATGCCCTTATTTCGCCTCGGTTAATACTGCTGAAAGTTTGATGTCCGAGGTATTTGGCAATTTGCTGCCACCGGATGGGTAAAAGAAGCTCGTTTTGTTTTTGATGCCACACCTGAAGTCGTGTAAGCCCTTTAAAAGCTTTTTGATTTGGATGGAGCTGGTTATTCCATTCAATAATATTTGCTGTAGCAATCTGTATTACCTGATCAGGTGTGTAAGCGGTTTTAATATCCTCTTCGGTACGGCTCTGGTTGGCTTCGTCTTTTGCAAAAGGTCGGGGTATCCACCCGGCAATTTGTTTATCTAAGCCGTAACGCATCCGGCGAAATGCACGTTCAATACTTTTTTCCTGTGGGTTGGCAGCTTGTGCAAATCGCACATAAGGAAATACTGCCCCTTCATTTAATATACCTTCCTTCAGGGTGCTCATAAGATGCTGTTCTACTTCCACCTCTGCCGGTTGATTGTAACCCGCCGCTGCAAGGTTTTTATACATATCCCTGAAGCAATCCATTACCAGAGTCATATCCTTATCGGTGGCATTGAAACTGTAACCGATAAAGGCCTCGCTTGCCACATCCATTGCGAGGTAAGCTTTTACCCGGATGTTATTTATGGTTTTAAAAGGTAAATCCCGATCATCCATACTGATGAGCGAGCCGGCAAGTTGCGGTACTTCAAGACTTGCATAAGGTCTGTAAGCTTGGTTATAACCTATCTTATCGCTGCTGCGTTTTTTGTGGGTTACTGACTTATTTTCCCATGCAGATACATAACCGTACACAGTACTCACACCCACAGCTTTGTATTCTGTGTGGTCGTATACCTCGCCTGTTTCTGCATTGATGATAGAATGTTTGCCTAAAATGAAGTCGCTGTAAATGCGATGAACTTCGGTGTAATTCGGTTTGTGATTCAGAACGTATATATCGTTCAGGAGGTCTTCGGTATCGGCGGTTACTTTTACGCTGTTAGAATTTCCAAAAGATGGATGGATAAAGAAAGAAAAGCCATTATCGGCAGCAGCGTAATCTCTTGACCTTTTTAGCAGCTTTGCATAGCTGGCGGGGAACTTACCATCCAGCTGTTCCGGGCCTTCATAATTTAAATCCTGTCCCCGTAGTTTTTCCTGTTCAATTATGTTTGTGATGTGCCTGTAAAAATCAACTCCATCCATCCCAAAGTTTTTTCGGATATCCTGAATCTTTGTATGCTTGTTGATGAAGGAAAGAACAGCCTCCCCACGTGTGTATTGCAGTATTCTTTTGTAGGGTAATTTTTCGCCGCCGTTGTAGGTGTATGTGGCAAAGTGGTTGTAAGCTTCAGGGTTCGGTTTAATCATACTCAGCACCGGTGTTCTTACTACGAGTTCATACGGGTTTCCGAGTTTCTGCACCACTATGTTTTTATGCTCTTCCAGCAGGGCTTCATATCCGAGCAGTATCAGCTTTTTATTTTTTGGGTGAAGAATGATGTCCCAATGATCCGGCTTTTGCTTTCCGTTTCGTAAATACCTGTCAGTGGTGATCCCTAAGCCTATGATCACATCTTTGGGGAGGTAAGCTTTATTATTTATTAATTGTACCATTCGTTTTAAATTCAGTTTTTAAAAATTCCCAATCAGTGCTTTCAACCGATGTACCTAACCACAATACGCTTTTGAGGCTGGGAAGCAACACACATAAAACCTAAAAAACCTTCTTTTTGCTCCCGTTTTTTGCGCTGTTTCTCTGTTAAGTCGCATAAACAGGGGCTTTGGTTAAAATCTTGCCTCTCTTTTTTGTGCTTATTCAAGCATGAATCCGTGTATTTCCAGCTCTAAATCGGTACTGTAGTATTGTTTTAACCGCTCTATAGTGTCGAATGCGAGGTGTTTACAAGCTTCGTTATCTCTGCGGACAACTGTTTTTACATACTCTTCGCAGCCATAAGTGTATGCTCTCTCATAAATAACTGCTTTACGCTTATTTCGCTTAATCAGTACGGTGCCTTTAGGACTATACAGTGAGATACTTTCAGTGTAGAAAAACATATCAGTTAGTTTGGTGGTAATTAATTTTGCGCCCCTCTGGTGATCAGCCATAACTCAGCGGCATTATCGCCGTGCTCAATTCGTAATGGTTGCCCCCATGCCGTCTTAGGAATGGAAAACGTTGGTTCGGCTTCCGGCACAGCTGCAATAAGCGCCTTTACAGCTTCCGGATAGCTTTCATAAGTATTGTAGTTGTTGATCTCAGTACCAGGCAAATCTGCCTGCTCGGTTGGCATTTGAACTACTGCAAAAAAGGTCTGTTTCATGTGTTTGTTTTTGTGGTTAGATATTAAAAGGCACTAAATTTTTCACTTGCTCAATCATGATTATTTCTTTTTCCATCAGGGTCATGTAACAGGTAAAAACCTGATCATTTTCATGCCTTCCCCGGAGTATTTTATAAACATCATCTTTGGAAACGTTCATTAGTTTGGCAGTTATTTCTACTAAGCGGGTCTTTTGCGCATTCCTTTTTTTTTCATTTGTGAAATCGCCACCCTCAAAATCTACGTGTGTATAATTCTTCTCTACCCCTTGCTTTTCGGTACTTACTCTTATATTCTTAGCATTATTGCCCATTAAACAGCTATTTTTGTTTACCTCTTTTTGTCTTCTATAAGAAGACAATGTAAAAATACAAGTTATTTTGGTATTGCCAAATAAACTTGCAAACTAATTTTTTATGGCTAAACATCTACTTGGTAAAAACTTAAAATATTTACGGAAGCAAACACGCCAAAGTCAGGCTAATATTGGCGTTCAGGTCGGCAAGTCCTATACAAGCGTTGGTAATTGGGAAACAGGATTTAACGAGCCCTCCTTGGATGATACTATTGAAATTGCAAGTTATTTTGGTGTTTTAGTTGATGAACTTCTTAAAAAGGACATGCAGGAGGGTGGCGTTTCGTACATTAGTAGGTATAATGAAAACGCCAGCAAAGGTGGCGATCAGGGTGGCGATCAGGGTGGCGATTCGAACAGCGGCTTTACTCTTCCATCTATTCAGATGCATGAACCAACTTACAATTATAATACCTGTAAAGAATGTGCGATTAGGCTTAACACTATATTGGAGAAAACCGCCACTATTACGGCTTTGCAAGAAACGATAAGGGCTTTAAAGGATAACAACGCAACTTTAAATTCATTAATAAGAGAGATGGGGCAGGATAAGGATAATAATAGTAAACGTTCAGCGGCAGGGTGATGCATAGTATTGCCTGTAAATGGCTAACTGTAGGGCATTTAAAGGCTGTTGTAATGGTAATTAATATAGGGTTTTGCACTGCATATGGTAATGCAGTATGAGATCATCGGCAGTTTTCGATAGTTAATGGTACTGGAATGGTAGTAAATGGGAGTGTAATTTACGATTCGTTTTAAAGCAAAGTATGCGTAGTTTTACTGTAATACAGTACAGCAGGGCTTTTTAGGGGAAAGGGGCTTTTTTAGATAATGTACCTTTTGTTCTGTGCCTTATACTAAAAGAGTATCCGCGAATCCGTAAGTTTGGATAATGAGAAAACACGTAGTCATCCTTACCGGCGCAGGGATAAGCGCGGAAAGCGGGCTCAAAACCTTTCGTGACAGTGATGGCCTGTGGATGGGATACAAGATCGAAGATGTAGCCACGCCGCGTGGTTTTGCAAAGGACCCTGAACTTGTGCTTGATTTCTACAACATGCGCCGGCGGGAAGTGAAGCTTGCAAAACCCAATGCGGCGCATACAGGATTGGCGGAGCTGGAAAAGGAATTTGATGTGACGATAGTTACACAGAACATTGATGACCTGCATGAGCGCGGCGGATCTTCCAAAGTAGTTCACCTCCACGGCGAGATCTTTAAAATGCATGGAGTTGATAATACTAAGGAAATATCAGAAATAACCGGAGACATCTCGGTCGGAGATTTATGTAAACAAGGAAGTCAGTTGAGGCCACATATTGTCTGGTTTGAAGAACCCGTGCCAATGATAGACGAAGCTGCCCGGATGATGCAAACTGCAGACATATTTGTATTGATAGGCACTTCATTGCAGGTTTATCCGGCAGCAGGTCTGATCGATCTTGTACCGGAGGAAGCACCCAAATACATTATAGATAAAAAAATCCCCACTGTACATCAATACAGGAATATCATCAGCATAGAAAAATCTGCCACTGAAGGAGTAGCAGAGCTTTTAAGGATATTGCTCCCGGGAGAACGGAACTAATGGTGCTGTTCTTCAAAAATTATCCCGTTACTTTTCAATTCTTCTAATACCGGAAGATAAATTTGTTTTGTTATCGGGAGATGAATTCCTGATAATTGTATTTTACCGTTGAGGATCAGTTTTGCTGCAATCCCTAATGGCAGGCCAACAGTTTTTGCCATAGCAGTATGCACGTTATCTTTTCCTGTTACTATCAGCGAGGATACTGCTTCATGAGTTTTACCATTGATTTCATACTCTATTTCATGCTGCATTACTACCATATCTTTATCACCCGGGAGAAGCCGTAGTTTATTTTCAATGGCAAACTGGAGACCGTCAGCCGGACTAATGATCCCTTTATTGATCAGCGTATCATCATCATCCAGGCCGAGGAAATACAATTGTTGTAATATCATATTTCCATCATGGGCCGTTTGTACAAGACCCGCCATCTCAGCACTATTAATATCTTTCTCTGCCTTTGTGTGCAGCCTGCCGTCTTCTCCGATCAACATATCATCGGCATCGGGA
>JBGTJG010000031.1:0-16823 GCA_041745235.1 Ferruginibacter sp.
ATGAAACGCAGGCGAATACTTTAAATTGCTGGATAGTAAGTGATAACCTCAGGAAAGGTGCAGCAACAAATGCGATTCAGATTGCTGAATATCTGATCACTAAAAACGCATTGTAGTGTTTTAAAATTTTCAATAATTAAAAAGGGGGAGCCAAATACAGCCATTTTACATTTGTCTGCATCGTGTAAAAAATGAGAAATTTTGCGAAAAAAACGTTTGGTATGTAATAAATCTTTATTATCTTTTAAGTTCAAAAATTATTGAATCAAACAAAAAATCACACCTATGCAAAAATTGATGAAAACCATTGCCATCGTCGGCATCGCTTCTTTAGCTTTCGTGGGCTGTAAAAAAACAGACACTGCAGTTGCTGAAAGCGAAATCTCTCAGGAAACCATGTCTCAGATAAAAGCTCTTGGTTTCAGTACGAACAATGTTCAGAAAACTGACGGCGGTTATCTTGTAGAAGGAGACATTATTGTTACTCAGGAAAATTTAACGAACGGATCTACCTCGCCAAATCTGATCATTGCAGGTGTGGAGCAATACAGAACTACTAATCTGGTAACAGGTCTACCAAGAACTATCAGTGTTAGTACCAGCGGCAACAATGTAAGTGCAGCATTGTCTAATTCTGTGAACAATATGATCGCCAGGTATAATGCAGAAAACCTGGGATTGACATTTCAACGCGTAACAAGCGGCGGTCAGATCAATATCCGCATCGTAAATACGGGGCAGTATATCGCATCTGCAGGTTTTCCATCCGGCGGTAATCCATATTATGAAGTTAAATATGCAAAAACCTATTCTAACTACAGTGACAACTTCATGACAACAGTATTAGCTCATGAGGTCGGCCATTGTATAGGTTTCCGCCATACTGATTATATGGACAGAAGTTACAGTTGCGGCGGTTCTACTTCAAATGAAGGCCAATCAACTGTTGGCGCTATTCATATTCCCGGTACACCTACAGCAGCTGATCCCAACTCTTGGATGCTTGCCTGTTTAAGCGCCACTACTAATCGTCCTTTCAACAATAACGATAAAACTGCATTGGGGTACATTTATTAATCTGCTTTCTGATGTCTAAAAAAGTGCCGGTAAAATGTACCGGCATTTTTATTTAGTTTTTATGAAGTATTTTGTTTTTACCCGATCGTCCAGGTTTCCCTTCCCCGTAATAATTTATCCAGATCACCCGGGCCGTTCTTAGCTATGGCTTCATCTATTTGCATAGCCATTACATCTTCATAGCAAGCACGCTCTGTTTCATAAAACACACCGAACGGCCGGGGAAGATGTCCCTGCAGGCTCGGATCATCAAACATGCGAATGAGGATCTGTGCCTTATAAAAATCTCTTTCATCATGGATCCACAAACCATCGTGTGATTGGCCTTCAGTAAGTTCAACGATCACCGGCTTAAATCCTTCAAGGCGAATGCCTTTGTTTTGAGTTGCACCGAAAATGAGGGGCTTTCCCTGTTCGAGAAACAGAGCTTCCTCCGGCTTGCTGCTTTTCTCTGTGAAAATTTCAAAAGCGCCGTCATTGAAAATATTGCAGTTCTGATAGATCTCTAAAAAAGAAGCGCCTTTATGGCCCTGCGCTCTTAACAACATAGCCTGTAAATGCTTGGGATCACGATCCATCGTACGGGCGATGAAACTTGCATCTGCACCCATGGCCAGTGCCAGCGGATTGAACGGATGGTCTATACTGCCCATCGGCGTGCTCTTGGTAATTTTCTTTTCTTCTGATGTAGGGGAATATTGTCCTTTGGTGAGGCCGTATATCTGGTTATTGAACAGTAAAATATTTACATCAAAATTTCTGCGCAATAAATGTATAGTATGGTTGCCCCCGATGCTGAGGCCATCCCCATCACCGGTTACGATCCAAACACTAAGCTCCGGACGGGCTGCTTTAAGACCACTGGCTACTGCAGTTGCACGCCCGTGAATGCTGTGCATGCCATATGTGTTCATGTAGTAAGGAAACCGGCTGCTGCAACCGATACCGCTTACGATCACAATATTTTCCCGCGGAATGCCCAGTGTGGGCATTATTTTCTGAACCTGTGCAAGTATGGAATAATCCCCGCAACCCGGGCACCAGCGCACTTCCTGATCAGTAGCAAAATCTTTTGCGGTAAGAGCAGGGATGTTTATCGTGGCAATATCCTCCATAAGCGTATTTAAATGTAAAATTACAGAAAGTAAACATCAAAGTAATGGGGAGTACAAGCTAAATGCCTTTTTTAACACGATCCGATACTTGCATAAAAAAGCCGTCGGTAGATTCCGACGGCCCGGTCATTACAACCGAAAATCAATTGATGACATCCTTGGTTAAAGACTACTAACCGAAGGAGTCCATGATTTATAAATAGACATTTATACCTCCTTTTTCTTTGGTGAACCATAAATTTACGACGCAGAGATAAAACAACAAAAAATAAATCAGTTAAAAAAATCTAACATTTTCCGTTTGAATCTCAGGCGTTTTCATTGCTGCTCGCCAATGCTTCCCAATATTCTGCAGCTCTCCTTGTGTGAGGGATCACTATGGTGCCGCCAACAATATTTGCGACAGCAAATACCTCGTATAATTCTTCGGTTGTAATATTCAATTCATGTGCTTTTCCTAAATGATATTTTATACAATCATCGCAGCGGAGCACCATGCTTGCAACTAACCCGAGAAGTTCTTTTGTTTTTACATCAAGCGCACCGGGAGCATAGGTATTGGTATCGAGGTTCCACAATCTTTTAATGACGAGATTCTCTTTGCTGAGAATAACATCATTCATTTTAGTGCGGTAATCATTAAACTCGGTAACTAAGTTGTCCATAAATAAAATTTAGGCGCAAAGTTACAGCATGCGATATGGAATTGATAAGCCGCTATTCATCACCGGGAGGTGTAGTGCCCGGTTCAATGTCATTATTATCTGTATTCTCGTGATTTAATCCCTCTTCTTCTGCCGTATTTTTTTTCGTATCTGTAGCGGGAGTTTTTACAGGCATATTCTTGTGCTCGTTCGATTCAGTAGTATCAGGGACACTATGGGTGCTGTTCTTTTCCATATATTTTTTTCGGAAATGAGGCAAATCATGCGCCATATCCCCTCACTAAAATGAAAGGGCTTAATTTTAAATACGATGAAGGTTAAAGACCTGGTTTTCAAGATCACCCATTGGGAGAGCTGGCACTACATGGCCAAATACATTCCCATTATGCCCGTATGGCTATGGCATTGCCTTCGTGCCCGTTCGCTGTGGTTCTTCACCCCGTCCAATCCTACTATTGCATTCGGCGGTTTTGAGGGAGAACCAAAAAGTGAAATGTATGAACAATTGCCCCCGGGCAGTTATCCCCGCAGCATCTACATTTCGCCTGACAAATCTTTTAATACATTAAAACAAATGGTTGCTGACAACGATTTCACTTATCCTTTTGCAGCAAAACCCGATGCGGGGATGATGGGCTTTATGTTCAGATGCATAAATGATGAGGAATCGCTTGCAGCATACCATTCCAAAATGCCGGTAAATTATATTATTCAGGAGCTTGTAAAATATCCTTTGGAAGTGAGCGTTTTTTATTATCGCTTCCCTGACCGGGACAGCGGCGTTATTACAGGGTTCTTAAAAAAAGAATTTCTGCAGGTAACAGGTGATGGTGTTACGCCATTAAAGGAGCTTATATTGAAGTATGACCGTGTAAGATTACGGATAGAAGAAATGAATGCTAAGCATGCAGATAAACTGGAAACAGTTTTGCCGGCAGGTGAGATATATATGCTTTCATATGCACTTAATCTGAGCCGCGGCGGCAGGCTGGTATCTCTGGAATATGAAAAAGATGAACAGCTTTTGCAAGTTTTTGATAACCTGAGCAGGTATACAAAGCATTTCTATTACGGCCGTTACGATATTAAATGTGCCTCTGTACAAAGTTTAAAAGAGGGGAAAGATTTTACTATTTTAGAATACAATGGCTGCGGTGCAGAGCCGCATCATGCTTACGGTAACGGCAACTCACTTGTTGAAGCATATAGGATTTTTTTGCACCATTGGCAGATCCTTTACAAAATTTCTAAATACAATCACGAGCATGGTTTTCCGCGGTGGGATTTTCAGCGCGGCAGGAGATATTTAAAAGCGGGCAAGGCAAACTATCGGCTTATAAAAAAACTAGATGCAGAAACGCAACTGTGAACCGAAAGCCTCGGTATTATCGTATTTTATCAGGCACCTTATTTGTTTCATTACTGGTCTAATCTATTTCATGAATACGGATTACAATTTCACAGACAATTATATCTCTTTTCTTGGTAATAAAGAGTTTCCATGCGTAGCAGCTAAAGATGCGCTTGCTAAAGGGAAAATCCGGGTATTAGTGGCAGACCATATGGCATGCCCGAACGATGATGCAAGTATCCTTGAATTTCTTTATGATTTTACGCGGATGTACCGAGGGGGTGAGAAAGGTTTTTACAGTGCTGCGATAATTTTCAAAGGCCCGCAAACCCTGAGTGAAGAAATGTTTGATGCGTTTATGTGGCAACGCCTTCAATCTTTAAGGGATTTGGATGCACAAAACTTTAAACATGATGATCGGGTAGATGCAGATCCTGTGTCGGAAAATTTCAGCTTCAGCTTAATGGAGGAAGCCTATTTTATTATAGGCCTTCACCCGGAGAGCAGCCGGCAGGCACGGCAATTTCAATATCCCACTCTTGTATTTAATCCGCATGCGCAGTTTGCTGAAATGAAAACAGCGGCGCGGTATGAAAAAATGAAAACAATTGTTCGTAAGCGGGATATTGCATTTTCCGGTTCGGTAAATCCTATGCTTACAGATTTTGGTGAAGCTTCTGAAGTATATCAATACAGCGGGCGGCAATATGATAATGCCTGGAAATGCCCGTTACAATTTAAAGCCCATTCATGAATACAATTTCGCCGCGAAGCGGTACTGCTTTTATTTTAAAAAAAGACCAGCAATTGCGTGTCACTGATATACAGGGTGAGCAGGTCTCAGATTTTATTTGTTTTAATAAAGATGATATCGCAGAATATCTTTCGAGCGGCAGAACGATTGATTATGCAGAAACGATCTTTCTTACCACGGGCCATCCGTTTTATTCTAACAGGAGCAATATCATGTTTGTGATAAAAGAAGACACTGTTGGCCGCCATGATTTTCTCCTTACGCCATGCAGTGCAGAAACTTTTAAAATAATTTACGGTCACAAGGACCCGCACCGGGGTTGTTTCGGTAATTTGTCTGAAGCGCTTGCGCCGTACGGGATCCTGCCTGATGCTATCCCCGTGTGTTTCAATATTTTCATGAATGTAACTGTGAACGGAGACACGGGAAAGATTGATGTGTTGCCGCCGAAAAGTAAGGCAGGAGACCATATTATTCTTGAAGCACAAATGGATCTGATTGTGGGCATGACCGCGTGTTCCGCGGAGATGTCTAACAATTATTCTTTCAAACCTATAGGGTATGAAATAGTTGAATAACCTTTCATTTACATCGGTGGATTTTAATACTACATTTGCCTTCCAAGAAATCACACACAATGAAGACCACCCACAAACTCCTGTTGATCTGTTTATTTTTTTACCTCCCCCTCTCCGGAAATGCCTGGGGCTTAACAGGCCATCGTGTAATAGGAGAAATAGCCGACAGTTATCTTACTAAAAAAGCAAAAAGAGAAATAGGAAAGATCCTTGGTTTTGAAAGCGTGGCTATGGCGAGCAATTGGCCTGATTTTATTAAAAGTAACCCTGCTTATGATTACCTTGATAACTGGCATTACACAAACATAAGGGGCGGGCTCACACAAAATGAAGTGAAAGCTTTTCTTGAAGCTGATACAACTACTAAAGCTTATGCAAAGATTAATTTCATGGTCAATGAATTGAAGAACAGGCGGTATGTTTTATCGCCGGAAACAAAAACACATTATCTCCGCCTGCTAATACATATTGTGGGTGATATACATCAGCCGATGCATGTGGGGAGGCCTGATGACAGGGGTGGCAATTCCATAAAAGTAAAATGGTTCTCAGAAGATACAAACCTGCATCGTGTGTGGGACAACAACCTGATAGATTTTCAAAAACTCAGCTACACAGAATATGCTGAAGCCATTAATCACACAACGAGAGAAGAAAGATCAATGCTGCAAAGTCAACCTGTATCACAATGGTTTTGGGATTCTTACAGCATCACAGAAAGGTTGTATGCAGATGTAAAGCCTGATCAGCGTTTGGATTACGTGTATAATTATAAATACATTGACGTATTGAACAGAAGATTATTAGAAGGAGGTGTACACCTGGCAGGGGTGCTGAATGATATTTTCAGGTAATTCACCTTACCCCAAGTCCGCTCCAAAAAGGAGTGAATGTTTAGTTGATGAATTTATAACCGCCGTCAGGGTTTTTAACCTCTGACGGAGTCCAGGTGCAAGAGGATTATGCTCCCCTTTCATTCAACTCCAGCCACCTCATTTCTTTTTCATCCAGTGCGGCGAGTATCTCATTTACCCTTGCAGATACTTTTTGTAATTCATCATAAGGAATATTGCTGCTCATTTTTGTTTGGAGCTCTTCCTTCTCTTTTTGCAAAAGCGGCAGATCCTTATCCAGTTTTTCCAGTTCTGTTTTTTCTTTAAAGGAAAGTTTTTTTGAAACGGCTGCAACTTGTGCCACCGATACTTTCTCTTCTTTCTTTTCAGGCAGTGCACTCATGTTCATTTTGCCATCATCTATCTTGGTGCCGGCTTCTACTTCTTTCAGGTATGCCCGGTATTGTGAATAATTTCCCGGATAATCTTTTATAACACCTTCACCTTCAAAAGCAAAAAGGTGTTCTACCATCCTGTCCATAAAATAACGATCGTGGCTTACAATTAAAATACAACCGGGAAATTCCATTAAAAATTCTTCCAGTGTTCGCAGTGTCTGCAGGTCCATGTCATTGGTAGGCTCATCCAGTATAAGAAAATTCGGATTTAGAAAAAGTACACTCATCAAATGAAGTCTCCTTTTCTCTCCGCCGCTCAGCTTACTTAAAGGCGTGAACTGTTGTTGCGCATTGAAGCCGAATTTTTCCATGAACATGCTTGCAGACAATTTAGAACCGTCTGCTAAAGGAAAAAACTCTGCCATGTCCTTCACATATTCAATGGCACGTTTATCTTCTTTATATGATAAGCCTTCCTGGTTAAAATTGCCGAAAACCACTGTATCGCCATGGTTTATTTTGCCGCTGTCGGGCAACTCCTGCTGCAATGCAATTTTTAAAAAAGTAGATTTCCCCACACCATTCTTTCCTACAATACCAATGCGTTCACCTCTTTTAAAAGTGTAATCAAAGCCTTTCATAATAACTTTATCACCCCAGGCCTTATTCACCTTTTTCATTTCCAGGATCTTGCCGCCGAGCCTTGTCATCTTGACCTGCAGGCTTACTTCAGCATCTTCTTTGCGCAGTGATACCCGTTCTTCTACTTCTTTAAACGCATCCTGCCTGCTCTTGCTTTTCGTAGTACGAGCCTTAGGCTGTTTACGCATCCACTCCAGTTCTTTACGAAAAATATTTTTATCTTTTTGCAGTTCACTCGCCTGGGCATCCTGCCTCATACTTTTTTGCTCCAGGAAATAATCATAATCACCTTTGTACACGTACAATTTTTCCTCGTCCATTTCTATGATCTCATTACACACCGCATCAAGGAAATAGCGATCATGCGTTACCAGCAGAATGGTCATTTTGTGAGTTGATAAGAAATCTTCCAGCCATTCGATCATGCTCACATCGAGATGGTTGGTTGGCTCATCTAAAATAAGCAGACAACGTCCTTCATGGAGTTGTGCTTCTATGAGTGATTGAGCAAGGGCTACTCTTTTTCTTTGTCCGCCGCTGAGGGTATTCATTTTCAATTCCAGATCATGCAGGTTAAGCTTGCCGAGGATCTGCTTCAGTTCACTTTCAAAATTCCAGGCGTTAAGCTCATCCATCTTCCCCATAATATCGGCAAGCAGATCCATGTCCTCATTATTTTCATCCAGGTATTTTTCGTAAGCGTTTACGGTTTTTATTACGGGATTATCTAAACGAAGTACATTATCCCTAATGCTTTTTGTTTCCATAAAAGCCGTATCCTGCTGCAGCATGATCACCTTTACGTCCTTATGTATCCAAAGTGTACCGTCATCAGGTGTATCCAGCCCGGCAAAAATGCGAAGGAGTGTCGATTTTCCTGTTCCGTTGCGTGCCACAAAAGCGATCTTATCTCCTTCTTCTACGTGAAAAGTGATGTTTTTGAATAATGTCCGTATTCCGAAAGATTTGCTGAGATTTTCAGCTGAGGCGTAATGCATGGGGCAAAGGTAGGGCGGGAAATTAGATAACTTATGATACAATAACATTGTTAATTTGTTTAGGTTGCTTTCGTGCGTACTTACTATAGAAATCAGTTACTTTTGCGACCTTTGAAAACTCTAAATCAGCAGAGAATAACAGCATCATGACTAAGGAGCCAATAATTATTCATTTCCCCAAAATAGGCACCTCCTCCCTGGGGTATATTTCTCTTGCGGAAAAGGATACGCTTCCGTTTGAAGTGAACAGAATCTATTGGACTTATTTTACCCCTGAAGACGTAGAACGGGGCGGACATTCCCATATTGAACTGCAACAGATTTTAGTGGCAGTAGCAGGTACGATAACAGTGAAAACCCAAATGCCCGGGGGACCGAGCAATACATTCATTCTGGACACGCCTAATAAGGGATTACTAATTCCAAAGCTATGCTGGCGGGAAATGAAATATACCCATAATGCAGTGCAGATGTGTATTGCAAGCATGGCGTATGATGAAAATGATTATATAAGAGATTATGCTAAATTCCGGGAGTTATGCCCATAGAGTGTATCCGATATACCGAGGATAAGGATGATGTTTGGGATGAATTTGTGTTTAATAACAAAAGAAACAGCACTTTTCTGCATTCCCGTAAATTTTTTGATTCTAATTCTTTAAATGCAGGGGATGATTGCTCCCTTCTGTTTTATAAAAAAAATAAGATCGTTGCATTATTACCCGCAGTTTCCTACATAAAAGACGGTAAAATTATTTTTCATTCGCACCCGAGAAGCACGTACGGCGGTTTTGTAATGGCAACTGAATGCGGGGTGGCAGAAGCCTTGGAAATAGTGGAAGCCACTGTAGCATTTGCCGGAGAAATTCAATCAGCGGAAATAGTGATAAGGAATCCTTTCCGGATCTACAATCAGCTCCCTTCTGATGAAACAGATTATGCAATGTGGTACCACGGCTTCAGTATAAAGGCAAGAGAGATAGAAAGTGCCATTTTGTTGAATGAAGATTCACCCCTCTTATTTGAAGACGGCACCAGGCGAAGCATTAGAAAAGCATTAAAAACAGTAACGGTAAATTTTTCAGAGGATTATACAACTTATTGGAAATTACTTACTGAAAACCTTTACCTGAAGCATGGCGTAAATCCTGTTCATACAATTGAGAATTTTACGGCACTTCGCAACAATATACCGGATAATCTGATAAAGCTTGTTACAGCAGAATCTGAGGGTAAAATGATAGGTGGAATAGTTCTTTTTCTCAGTGATGAAGTTCTGCATGCCCAATACATTGCCTCTGATGCTGCTTTTCAGGATGTACGCCCGATAAATGCTGTCATTAATTTTATTATTTCGTGGGGCACGGAACATAAATTTAAATACCTCAACTTAGGCTCAGGTAACGAAAACGGGGGGAGAACAATAAATTACGGCCTTTTTAAATTCAAGGAAGGTTTTGGCGGAAGAGGAATTTTGAGAGAGACAATGCATAAGCTATTAAATTAAGTAAGATGGAAATTCCACAATCCGAGTTTGATAAATTTAAAAATCTCAGTTTTGATGATTTTAAAGATCTTGCTGATGATGATTCTCTCAGCATGTATCAAAAAATAGGGTTTCCCGATGAATACAGAAAAGGTAAGGAAGAATTAATCTATAATGATATCATTACAAAGCTTGAACTGAATAATGACAAGCAGGGGAAAATTATTATAGATATTGGCTCAGGATGCAGCGATGTTGCTCGGTTGCTCATTACCCATGCTGAAAATAATGATCATGAATTGATCCTTATCGATCACAAGGAAATGCTTGATCAGTTACCTGACAGCAAAACGGTAAAAAAAGAATACGGTTATTTTCCTGATGGTACGCCGGATGTTGTAAACACGTATCAGAACAGGGCAGATGCCATTATTTGCTACAGTATATTTCATTATATTTTTTATAATACCTGCTCTTTTAAATTTTTGGATGTGGCATTGTCATTATTAAAACCGGGAGGAAAAATGCTTATTGCAGATCTTCCTAATATATCTAAAAGAAGACGTTTTTTTAATACCGATACAGGCATTGCCTTTCATAAAGAATTTACCAAAACAGATACTTTACCACCAAGTGACCACCTTATTCCTGCTGCTGCTCAGATAGATGACGGTGTGATTTTTGGAATTATGCAGCGTTACCGTAACTTTGGCTTTGAAACATATCTTTTACCCCAACATTCTGCGCTTCCAATGGCCAACCGAAGAGAAGATCTCCTGATATGTAAAACCTGATTTAATGAGCCAAAAAAAGAAGATAATTTTATTCGGTGACAGCGCATTTGCAGAGATCGCTTACGAATATTTTACATATGATTCTGATTATGAAGTAACAGCTTTTACCGTGAGTCGGGAGTATTTAAAAAATACAACATTATTCGGATTGCCGGTTGTAGCATTTGAGGATGTTGAAACCTTATATCCCGCGAGTGTTTATGAAATGCATATAGCACTGGTTTACCTGAACATGAACAGGGTAAGAATACAGTTTTACAATGAAGCAAAAGCCAAAGGATACAAAATGGCAAACTATATAAGTTCCAAAGCTTTTGTTTGGCGGAACGTAGAAATGGGGGACAATTGTTTTGTATTTGAAGACAATACTATACAGCCTTTTGTAAAGATCGGTGCCAACAATGTTTTTTGGAGCGGCAATCATATAGGCCATCATTCACAGATAGGCTCACATAATTTTCTGTCATCGCATGTCGTGATTTCGGGATTTTGTAAAATAGGGAACGCAAATTTTATTGGCGTCAACAGCGCAATGGGAAATAATCTCTCAATAGGAAATGATTGCCTTTTGGGTTCTTTTGTGCATATAGTGCGTGATGTAAAAGATGGTTCTTTAATTAAGGGTACCCCCAATAAACCCGATGAGATATCTACATACGAAAAATTTAACCTACACGATAAATAATGGAAACAGGATCTCTTACAAGGGCCTCAGAAAATCAAAAATTAAACAGGCTGCAGCTCGTAAGCCTGTTTGAAAATTCGCCCTTACCTACTGAGGATAAATTAATTAATCTTGGCCTGTATATGCGCAGCTCGTATCTGGCGCATGTTTTATTTTTGGATGAAATGTACCAAAAAATTAACCACTTACCGGGTGTTGTAATGGAATTCGGTGTATGGTGGGGAGCTAACCTTACTTTACTTCAATCACTCCGGGGGGTTTATGAACCTTATAATTACACGAGGAAAGTAATCGGTTTTGATACGTTTGAGGGATATCCCGGCCTGATGGAAGAAAAGGATAAAAATTCCAAGTATCTGTTTAAAGGAAATTATTCTGTTTCTGAGAATTACCCTGACGTTTTGAATGAACTCATGGAGTATCATGAATCGGAGAATGTAATGCCTCACAAAAAGAAATTTGAACTCGTAAAAGGAGATATTACTGATACATTGCCGCAATACCTGAAGGATAATCCGCAAACTGTTATAGCTATGGTTTATTTTGATATGGGCCTTTACAAACCTACCAAAGCTGCGTTGGAAGCCATTCTTCCTTACCTCACAAAAGGAAGTATTTTGATTATGGATGAGTTGAATTTCCCTGATATGCCCGGTGAAACCGTTGCGGTAAGGGAAGTTTTGGGATTGGATAAATATAAAATCCAAATATCAAAATATACTCCTGACAGATGTTATATAACCATTGAATAATAACTAGCACTGCCCAAATTTTCTTTATAGTTTTCATCCCCAGCTGACGCTATCATAATGAACTGGATAAAAAAAGGCTTGCTTTATGCACCCGAAAAAAATTTTTGGTGGAACATGGCATACGGCATGATACCCACTCCGGTTTATTTGGAGGAACTGAATATCATAAGAATCTTTTTTGGGGTTACGGATGCTGACAGAAACAGCAGAATTACTTATCTTGATCTGAATGCGGATGATCCGTCAGAAGTTGTTTATACAGCACATCATTATGTATTAGATATAGGCATACCCGGCATGTTCGATGATTGCGGTGTAGTTCCCTGCTGCGTTCTGCAAAAAGGCGGGGAAGAATTCCTCTATTTTGTAGGTTTTCAACGGTGCGAAAAAGTTCCCTACATGTTATTTCCGGGCGTTGCTATTTCACCCACCGGAAAAAACGAGTTTAAAAGGTTTTCAGCCGCACCGATCATTGACCGAACGATAAATAATCCGGTTTCAAGTGCTGCGCCTTATGTCTTATTTGATGAAGGGGTATATAAAATGTGGTATTGGAGAGGTAAAGAGTGGACTAAAATAAATGAAAAGCCATATATCCGGGCGGAAATTACATATGCAGAATCTAATAATGGGTTAAACTGGGAGCATTCAGACATTCTCTGTATTGATCCGGATCCTGTAACAGAATTTTCAGTCGGAAGGCCGTGGGTTTTAAAAGAGAACGGCCTTTATAAAATGTGGTATTCTGTAAGGTATATAGACAGACTGTACAGGCTTGGATACGCTGAATCTACTGACGGGAAAGCATGGGTAAGAAAAGATGAAAGCGTAGGTATTGAGGTTTCAGAGAGCGGCTGGGACAGTGAAATGATTTGTTACCCCGCTGTTATTAAAGTAAAAGAACGGACCCTTTTATTTTATAATGGGAATGATAACGGCAAAACGGGTTTTGGGTATGCAGAATTGCAGGCTTAATACGTTCTAAGCAGCGTTGAAATACAACGTTGTATTTAATTTTGCTTTTCGGTCTTTTCACCTCAAAATTAAAATCCTGACCATATTAAGAGAACACGGGAGATATTGTTTAATACTTTTTAAAAAACATTGATGGAAATAAGTTTTTTGGATCTTAAAAAAATTAACCTGCGTTACGCACCTGCTTTTCAGGAAGTTTTTAATGATGTGCTGGAAAGCGGATGGTTTATTCTAGGAAAAAAAGTGTCTGAGTTTGAAGAAAACTTTGCAGCTTACTGCGGGGTTAAAAAATGTATAGGGGTTGCTAACGGTTTGGATGCGCTTATTCTGATACTTGAAGGCTACAAAGAACTCGGTTTTATGAAAGAGGGAGATGAAATAATAGTTCCTTCCAATACCTACATTGCAAGTATTCTGGCTATTACTAAGGCAGGCCTCTGTCCTGTATTAGCAGAGCCAACTCTTTCTGATTATCTGATTGATCCTATTGCAATAGAGAAGCATATTACTAAACGTACAAAGGGTATAATGCCGGTTCATCTTTACGGGCAGCTGTGTAATATGGATCCGATAAATGCACTCGCAGCAAAATATGATCTGAAAGTAATCGAAGATTCTGCTCAATCGCACGGTGCTTATTACAAAGGCAAAAGAAGCGGCAATCTCGGAGATGCAAGCGGTTTCAGCTTTTACCCGGGGAAAAATTTAGGAGCACTTGGCGATGGGGGGGCAATAACAACCAATGATGAAAAGCTTGCTGAGGTGCTGTTTGCATTAAGGAATTACGGTTCTGAAGAAAAGTATAAAAACATGTATCGCGGCGTAAACTCACGCTTAGATGAGCTTCAGGCAGGATTTCTTTCCGTAAAGCTGCGGACACTCGATGAAGATAATGCAGCAAGAAAAAATATTGCCGCCCGATATTTACAGGAAATTAAAAATGAAAAAATTGTACTGCCGGGATTAAACAATGATGAAGGGCATGTGTGGCATGTGTTTACCGTGAGAACTGCTGAAAGGGTAGTTTTTAAAAAACATCTTCAGGATAACGGCATACAAACGATCGTACATTATCCTATCCCGCCTCATAAACAGCAGGCTTATGCAGAAATGAGCGGCAGATCATTTCCTGTATCTGAACAGATTCACAGAGAAATATTGTCCATTCCCATAAGCCCCATAATGGATATAGAAGAAGTAAATACGGTGATTCAAATTATAAACAAATATTGATTTGAAATTACTGAAGACAAGCTTTTATACAGGGATCTCCACAGCAATTAACTTTATCAGCGGTTTCATTGTAACAAAAGTTGTAGCCGTTAAGATAGGCCCTGAGGGTATGGCACTGAGCGGGCAGTTTCAGAACACCGCCTCTATCTTTATTATGCTGTCTACTGCAGCCATTGTTAGCGGGGTAATAAAGTACCTGGCTGAGTATGCGGGCCAAAAAGAAGATCAGCAACGAGTGATCCGCACGGGTGTTTCCGTTATTGTAATAAGCGCCTCTGTTTTTTCTGCGATAGTGATGGCGGGAAGCGGCTATCTCTCCAAAATTACCTTTCATACTTTTGATTTCTGGCTGGTGTATTTCCTGTACGGACTTTTTCTTGTGCTGGTAGCACTTAATGCTTTTTTCAACGGAGTATACAACGGGCTTAAACAAATACGCAGCCTTACTATTGTAAATGTCACGGGCTCTGTTGCAGGTATCATATTTACTGTTCTTATGGCTGTTTATTTTGGCGTTAAAGGCGTATTGATCGCAAGCAACTTCACAGCATTGACAATTTTTATAATAAATATGTTTTTTATTCGCCGACTTGATTTTTCATTCAGGCCGAATTTTAAAAACTGGGATAAAAAAATCCTGTCATTGCTTTTTGCCTTCACGCTTATGTCTATCGTAAGTGGGTTTATGGGTCCGTTTATACAAATTTTAGTTCGTAACCGCATAATCACGGGGTTTTCCGTGGCAGATGCCGGTATGTGGCAGGGTGTAACTAAGATCTCTGATTATTATTTAAGTTTTATTACGACTGTCCTTATCGTATATTATTTCCCCCGTTACTCAGAAATAAAAAACAGCAAAGACCTCCTTACTGAAATAAAGAAAGGATATCTCATTATCCTGCCCGCCGTTGGAGTTTTGGCCCTCGGCGTGTGGTTTTTTCGCGGGCTTATTGTGCAGGTATTATTTACTCCTGCGTTTGAACCTATGATGCCGCTTTTCAAATTTCAGCTTTTGGGCGATTTTTTTAAAATTGGCAGCTGGTTGATAGGCTTTATTATGGTTTCAAAAGCCATGATAAAAAACTTTATCATTACAGAGATATTTTTTGGGTTTACTTATGTAGCCTGGTGCTTTTTCTTTATAAGCAGGTACGGCATCATGGGCGCTACGTATGGTTTTTGTTTAAACTATTTCATTTATTGGGTAACAGTATTTTTTATCATAAAAAAATATATCCGGGCCAATCCTACCTGCTGAGGCGGAAATAAAAAACTGTAAGGATGAATGAGGAAAACAAACCGCTGGTATCCATTATTACATTGGTATACAACAATGCAGAATATGCATTGCCGGCATTGGAATACACTAAAAACCAGCGTTACACCCCTGTAGAGCATATCATAATAGATGACTGCTCACAGGACGGCTCCGCAGACCGGGTTCAGCAATGGATCGATGATAATGAATACAAGTGCACTTTTATCCGTCACGAAAGGAATATGGGAATATGCCCTTCTCTCAATGAATTGATCAGAGTGGCAAAAGGAAAATACTTTTACGGGATCTCTGATGATTATATGGAACCGGATAAACTCATTAAAGATGTGGCTTTGCTGGAAGCGAATCCTTCCTTTGCGTATTGCTATTCGAACATGATCGTAAGGGATATGGTCAGCGGCAAAGAAGAAAAAAGAAAGAGCAGCGATAGAAATAACCTGTTTATTAATCTCCTTAACTTTTCCGCTGTTGTGGCTACTCCCACTACCATCTACAGAACACAGGCATTGAAGGATATCGGCCTTTTTGATGAAAAGTTGTTATATGAAGATTACGATATGTTTTTAAGGTTGCTTTCTGTATATTCCTGCGGCTACAGAGATGACTATTCCGTTATTTATTGCGTTCATCCGAAAAGTGTACAGTTGGTGCGTGAGGTAGAATTTCAAAATGATATTTTCAAAATTTTGGCGAAATGGAAACACGTCCCGAATTATTGGTATTATGTGAACATCCGCCATCAGCATGCTTTTGGATATTTTGCTGTTAAAAATAAAAAAGAAGCCCGCCGGCATCTGCTTCCCTCGCTGACTTTATTCTGGCGGCTGAGATTATATAAAGATATTGTGAGATATTTATTTTTCCGCAAGTAGAATTTTCTTTATCTCGCATTTTATTAAAATCACAACAAAGCCGGCGTTGTAAGCACGGGTAAATAAGGCCTTTAAAAAATAAATTACCTTTGCAAAAATTTTTACAAAAAAACTGATCAGTAGGTTACAAAATATTGCTTCGCTTACCGGGCATAAAACATAACAACTCATGAAACAAACAATCCTTCTTACAGGCGGTGCCGGTTTTATAGGCTCCCATCTTGCCCGATTATTTGTTACAAAATACCCCGACTACAAAATTGTAAACCTTGATGCGCTTACATATGCAGGCAACCTTGAAAACCTGACGGATATAGAGGATCGGGATAATTATGA
>JBGTJG010000032.1:0-8210 GCA_041745235.1 Ferruginibacter sp.
AAAAATGGGTATTGGACAATGGGAAACCCGAGCCGGTATACAGGATCAGGTTGGCTACTTCGCCGGATGGGATCAATTGGACCAAACACGGAAAAGATCTTATTGAAACAAAAGTTGAAGCCGATGAAGCGCAGGCCAGCCCGGATGTAATATACTGGAACGGGAAATATCATATGTTCTTCTGCTACAGGCACAGCACCGACTATCGTGAAAACCAAAGAGGATATAAAATCGGGTATGCGTATTCGTCAGATCTTATCAACTGGACAAGAGATGATGAAAATGCAGGGATCAGTATTTCTGCCACGGGTGATTTTGATAATGAATCTATTGCCTATCCTCACGTATTTGAATTGGACGGTAATTTACATATGCTTTACCTGGGCAACCAGGTAGGTCGTTTTGGTTTTGGTTGGGCCAGATTAAATAATTAAATAAAATCAGCATTTTGAAATGGAAAAAACTGGGGAAGATATTTGACCCCACTGAACATAAACTGGCTGATAATTGTGTTGAATTTGCACAATCGCCCCAGGTGTTGGAATTCGATGACTTTGTCAGAATATATTTTTCAACCCGTGAAAAAGATGCGGATGGGAAATTCATCAGTCATATTTCCTTTGTAGAAATAGATAAAGGATTTGAAAAAATAATAAGGGTTTCTGATCACACTATTCTGCCCATGGGCGCCTTAGGTTGTTATGATGAACATGGTATCTTTCCCTTGAATGTGTTGAGAGACGGTGATACTGTTCTTGGTTTTATAGGGGGATGGAGCCGGAGAATAAGTGTCGACATAGAAACCTCCATTGGCCTTGCGATTAGCAAGGATGACGGACTAACGTTTAAAAGAATTGGTGATGGCCCGGTGCTTTCTGCCACTCTTAATGAACCATTCCTGGTGGGTGATCCGTTTGTATTGAAAATAAAAGATGCCTATCACATGTGGTACATTTATGGAACGAGGTGGATTCCAAATCCGATTACAGGGGTAAAAGAAAGAGTATATAAGATTGGACATGCTGTATCCTCTAATGCCATTGACTGGGTCAAAACAAACACGAAAACTGTTTCAGATAAATTAAATGAAAACGAATGCCAGGCTCTTCCATCCGTGATCTTTCACAATGATAAATATCACATGGTATTCTGTTACAGGCAGGCAATTGGCTTCAGAGAAAACAGTTCAGATGCTTACAGGATAGGCTATGCGCATTCTGATGACGGATTAAACTGGGTAAGAGATGATGACCATGTTGGCATTGATACAACCCCCGGTAACTGGGATTCAGATATGATGTGTTACCCTCACTTGTTTCGTTGTAATAATAAAATTTATTTGCTATACAATGGAAATAATTTTGGCCGCCATGGTTTTGGCCTTGCGATTTTAGAAAATGAATAGCAGTAAAACTTACAGATACGCATTTTATGTTTCCGGCAATGCGTCACGCCTTGTTAAAGTGATCGGATTATTTCCGGAGATCATAAAAAATACTTTCCTGGTAATAAACGATGAGGGCCCGAACACGCATCTGAATGATCTGTTGGCAGACAGCGGCATTGAGTATATTGAATTTAGTTATCCTGATATCGGCCTTAAAGGGGATGAAAAAAACAAATACATCTCAGGCCTGTTATTACAAAAATTTAATTCTTGGGCGATTGACTATGCATTTTGTTTTGGCGGTAGAATTTTAAAAGGAGAATTGTTGCAGCAATATAAAAATAAGATCATAAATTTTCACCCATCAATCTTGCCGGCATTTCCGGGGATCAGGGCTATCGACCAAGCCCTTTCAGCTAAAGCTTTTCTATTGGGAAATACAGCGCATTTTATTGATGAAGGAACAGACACCGGGCCCGTAATCATGCAGAGCGTGCTTCCTGCAGAACTTTTTTCTGACTATGAGGATGTGCTTGGCCTACAATTGCCCATGATACAACAGATATTTAACCGGCTGAATGACAACAGGATAGCAGTAGAAAATAATAAAGTGAGCATAACGGGCGCCGGATATGAACAAGGTATATTCTTTCCTAAACTTGAAATAAATCAAAAATAATAATGAGCAACAAGAGAGATTACAATAAAGAATACAAGGATAACGACCGTAAGTATTTCTATGGTTTTGATATTGATGTGATGCATCCTTATATGCTAAAATCTTTCATTCCTTTCTTTAAAGCCGGGAACGTACTGGAATTGGGCAGTTTTAAAGGTGAGTTCACAAAAAGGCTAGTGCCGCATTTCACAGATATCACCTGTGTGGAGGCTTCAGATGAAGCAGTAGCTGATGCAAAGGAATTAGTAGGAGACCAAGCAAAATTCCATAATGCACTTTTTGAAGATCTCTCACTACCAGTGAAATATGACAATATTATACTTACCCACGTGCTGGAACATATGGATGACGCCGTTTCCCTGCTTAAAAAGATCAATGACGAATGGTTATCGGATACAGGTAGGTTCTTCTTAGTCTGTCCCAATGCCAACGCACCCTCAAGACAAATTGCCGTTAAGATGGGTTTGATAACACATAATGCAGCAGTAACACCGGCAGAAAAAGAGCATGGCCATGTTATTACCTACACACTAGACACTTTAGAAAGAGATGCAAAAGCAGCAGGATTAAATGTAGTGCATCGTTCAGGAATATTTTTTAAGGCGCTTGCTAATTTTCAATGGGATCGCTTATTAAATACAGATATCATTTCAAAAGAATATCTTGACGGCTGTTTCGAATTAGGGCAGATTTATCCTGATCTCTGCTCAAGTATTTTTTTAGTGTGCGAAAAAGGGAAGTGAACAATCCGCTGTATTGTATAAGTCAACCCCGTAAAAATTTATCTGCCAAATGAAATTTGCTCAAAATGGTGAAGAACCGTTAGTATCTGTTTGTATTATTACATACAACCATGAAAAATGGATCAGCGCAGCTATTGATTCGGTACTGATGCAGGAAACTGATTTCCTATGTGAATTAATTATTGCAGATGATTGCTCAACAGATAAAACAAGGGAGATAATTCTTTCCTATGCGGAAAAATTTCCTGTAAAACTAATATTCCAGAAAAAAAATAAAGGAGCTGCAGAAAACTGGATAGAATTGATGGAAGCTCCGATAGGAAAATATGTTGCTTATTTTGAAGGCGATGACTCTTGGGTTGACCCGCTTAAATTAAAAAAACAGGTAAAGGTGCTTAACGAAAACACGGATGTTGTTTTATGTTATTCAAATGCAAAAATTAATGACACAAAAAATCCCGCGTCCTCTATATATTTTACACCTGCAAATAAGCCTGCAGAGCGTATAAACAAATACGCAGTCATCAAACACTGTGTGGTTCCTACATGCACAATAGTATTTAGAAACAATTTAATAACTTTTCCTGATTGGTTTGTTCAGGCACGGGCAGGCGATTATTTTCTACTTTACCTGTTAAGCAAACATGGGGATATGTTTTATTATGATGAAGCATTAGCTCTGTATAACCATCATTATAATGGGCTAAGCAGAAAAACGAATCTTAGTCAAGCGCTTTATAATGATGCATTGCTTAATTACAATCTGATTGAATTTTTTCATGGAGATAAAAATATTGTTAAGATAGTAATTGATAAAAATATTGAAGCTATAAACAACCTCTTCCACAGGCGTGAATATAAATCAGCTATTAAATTATTTTGGCGGTTACCATTGTTTTATTTTACAGGTAAGCCCGGTACTTATGCGACCTTATCAAAATTGTTTATAAAAGTCCATTTTCTTTTATTTCTAAGTAAAAATGAAAAGAGGACAGTTTATTAATCTCAAAAAGCATTTACAAATATGACCTATTTCCAAAATTTCGAAATTCTTGTAATAAATATGGCTGGTCGGCGTGTTTTTTAACTGCAAATATTTTAAGAAATGCCTTTATTGAGTGTTTTAACAACATCGTATAATCGTGAAGAATATTTAGCAGATGCTATTGAAAGCGTTTTGGCATCTTCTTTTAAAGATTTTGAATATATAATTGTTGATGATGGATAAAACGATAAAACTGCATCCATTGCACAATCATATGCAATAAAAGATAACAGGGTTAAAGTATACATTAATTCAGAAAATTTAGGGGATTATCCCAATAGAAATAAAGCAGCTTTTTATGCTACGGGTAAATATATTAAATATATGGACAGTGATGACATTCTGTATGCTCATGGCTTACAGGTAATGGTGTCTGCTATGGAAAAGTTCCCGGAAGCCGGTTATGGTTTGTCATGTATTGGCGATGCAAAAAATCCATACCCTGTTTGTATTTCCCCTCACGAAGCTTATAAAGAAAATTTTTCAGGCTTGAGTCATTTTGACCGGTCTCCGGGTTCTGCAATTATAAAAAAGGAAGCCTTTGACCGGGCCGGCGGGTTTAGCGGCAAGCGTATGATAGGAGATTATGAATTGTGGTTTAAATTAGGCAGGCTTTGCCCGATGGTAAAATTTCCTGTTGACCTTTATTGGTCGCGTCAGCATCCGGAGCAGGAATCAGGATCAGAATATGCCAAAGAATACGGTCAATTGAGAAAAAAAGTACTTGATGAAGCCTTTGCCGATCCGGGTTGCCCTTTAAACGATAAAGAGAAAACAGCAGCTTTGAATAAGCTGAAAAAAAGTTCGCTGAAAAATTCATTTTTAAAAATCCTGAGATAAGCAGTTTGATTAAGGTATCAGTTATTTTCGGAACGAGGCCCGAGGCCATAAAAATGGCTATGCTTATAAAGGCATTCCGGTCGAAAAAAGAAATAAGCCTGAACGTATGTTTTACCGGGCAGCACAAAGAAATGGTATTGCCGCTTCTTGATTTCTTTGAATTGCACGTGGACCGGTCCCTTGCTATCATGCGGCATGATCAGACACTTGCCGGTCTTACTGCAGGCTCATTTGAGGCTATTGATAAGTATCTCGCGGAGACCAAACCTGATATTGTATTAGTGCAGGGTGATACCACTACTGCCATGTGTGCAGCAACCGCGGCCTTTTACCGTAAAATAAAAGTAGGTCATATAGAAGCAGGGCTGCGTACCTATAACCTTCAATCTCCCTTCCCGGAAGAATTTAACCGCCAGGTTATCTCTAAAGTTACTGATCTGCATTTTGCTCCTACGCCACTCACACGTTTAAATCTGCTGAAAGAAGAGATAGATGACTCCCGCATATTTGTAACCGGTAATACAGTCATTGATGCCCTGTTGTTTACAAGAGAAAAGATCAGTGCAAATAAACAAGTTTATAAAGCAGATTTTCCGTGGGGTAAAGAAGAAAGACCCTTTATACTGATAACAGGGCACAGGCGGGAAAATTTCGGCCTGGGGTTTGAAAACATTTGCGGGGCAATAAAAGAACTGGCTTTGAAATATCCTCTTTTCGATTTTGTATACCCGGTTCATTTAAATCCGAATGTACAGGAACCGGTAAATAATTTATTAAGCAGCGAACCCAATATTTTTCTTATTCCGCCGCAGGATTATATAGCATTTACCGCGCTGCTTACGGAGTGCTTTTTCATAATTACAGATTCCGGCGGCATACAGGAGGAAGCACCGGGCTTGGGTAAACCGGTTTTGGTAATGAGGGATACAACCGAAAGGCAGGAGGCTGTTCTGGCGGGAGTCGCAATGCTGGTAGGGACAGATAAAGATAAAATTGTAAAAGAAGCCTCCCGCCTTATTGAAGACAAATCTGCCTATACAGGAATGAGTACTGCACAAAATCCCTTCGGGGATGGCCATGCCGCCGGCCGTATAGCAGAAGAAACCATAAAATACTTTTCATTAAAATGAAGTTGCTCATACTGGATGAAAATTATCCGCATGAAGGTAATCTCATGGGGGATGTATTTGTGCATGTAAGGGCAAAGGAATATGCAGTAAAGCATCAGGTTAAAGCCTTTTCTTTTTTCCAGGAACCCTCAGAGATCATTTATGAGGGGATCAGTTTACAAAGATTTAATGATTTGGACCTTCTTGCAGCGGCTGTTCAGCAGTTTTCACCTGACAGAATCCTTATCCATTTTTACCAATCATGGATGCTGGAAAAAATTATTAAAACGGTGAAGGTGCCGGTGATAATATGGGTTCACGGTTATGAAGCATTGGGATGGTACCGCAGACTGTTTAATTACACTTTATATTCTCCTGTTTTTTTTAAATTTATTCTAAAAAATACCCGGCAGCAATATCATCTCCGTAAGCTAATCAGGTTTGCTAATCAATCCCGCCGCGTGAGATTTATCTTTGTTTCAGAGTGGATGAAAAAGTTAACGGTACAGGATGCATTGACACCGATCAGGCAGTTTGATATTATTCCGAATCCGATAGATACGGAGCTGTTTAAATACCGGGAAAAAGATAAAATGTTCCGCAGCAAAGTTTTATTGCTCCGGTCCTTCGGATCACGTAAATACGCTAATGATATAGCTGTAAATGCTATTTTAAAATTATCTGAAAAGAAAATCTTTTCCGAATTTTCCTTTACCATTGTAGGTGATGGCGGCTTATTTGAAAAGACCTTGGCCCCCCTCAGAAAATTTTCAAATATAGAAATAAAAAAAGGGGCGGTGAGGCAAATGATGATACCGGCATTACATAAAGAACACGGCATATTCCTGTGCCCCACGAGGCAGGATGCTCAGGGTGTGTCTATGTGCGAGGCAATGTCATCAGGACTTGTGCCCGTAACTTCCGATACTACTGCCATCCCTGAATTTGTGCAGCATAATGAGAGCGGCGTACTTACCCGGTCAGCCGGTGAAATAACATCCGCGCTGGAGGATCTGTATTTGCATCCTGAAAAGTTTACAAAACTATCAAATACTGCTGCCGGCAGCATAAAACAGAAATGTAACATTAAGATTATTTCAAAGCGTGAATTAGATATAATAGAATCATGAAAAAACTCATAAAAAAAATCCTGGGCATAAGTACAGATTTTAATTCTGCCGATTATTGGGAGAAAAGGTACAAATCAGGGGGAACCTCCGGCGACGGATCTTACGGAAAGCTTGCTTCTTTTAAAGCGGATTTTATCAATGATTTTATTAAGAAACATCATATTCACTCAGCAATCGAATTCGGTTGCGGCGACGGCAATCAGCTATCAATGATAGATTATCGGGAATATTTAGGTTTAGATGTATCATCCAGTATAATTACATCCTGTAAAGAAAGATTTAAACAGGATGCTTCCAAAACATTCAGAATCTATGATGATGAAACCTTTGCTGGTAAAATCATAAAACAAGCAGACCTGACTTTATCTTTGGATGTTATTTATCACATCATCGAAGAAGGTGTATATCGTAAATATTTAGCTGATCTATTCAATGCATCTCATAAATATGTAATTATCTACTCAACTAATTTCGATAAAGCAGAAACTACTCATGTACTGCACAGGGAATTTTTATCCTATGTACAAAAAAATATTCCTTCCTTTCAATTAACAGATCAAACATTAAATAAATTTCCCGGATTGGGAGAACAGGAATCTATGGCTCATTTTTATATTTTTAAAAAGGTTGAATCATAAAATGGTAAATGTGGAAAGTTACAGGCAATGTACCGTGTCTGTTATGGATACGATTGCTGATCCGGATATCAGTTTTGATGAGAAAGGTATTTCTAATTATTACTACGAGTATAAAAAGGCAGAAGCAGAACAGGTGATACCGGGAGAAGCAGGGTGGAAAAAGCTTCAAAGCATTGCGGCTGAAATTCGGGAAGCGGGGAAAGGGAAACCTTACGATTGTATAATGGGGCTCAGCGGCGGTGTAGATAGTACCTATGTAGCATTGAAAGCGAAAGAATTAAACCTGCGGCCGCTTGCAGTCCATTTTGACAACGGGTGGAACAGTGAAACCGCTGTGATGAATATACATAATATTGTACAGAAGCTTGACTTTGATCTTTTCACTTATGTTATAAACTGGGAAGAATTTAAAGACCTTCAACTGGCCTACCTGAAAGCTTCGGTTGTAGATATTGAAGTCATAACAGATCATGCTATTTTCGCCAGCTTATATCGCCTGGCGGGGGAAAGAAACATAAAATACATTTTAAGCGGCACCAATGTACAAACGGAAAATACACTCCCCCGCAGCTGGATTTTCCCCAAGAGTGACCATATAAATATAAAAGCTATTCATAAGAAGTACGGTAAAGTGAGACT
>JBGTJG010000033.1:0-8027 GCA_041745235.1 Ferruginibacter sp.
AACGGGGCAGCGCTTTTTCCCATGTTTGTAATACTGATCTGCACACTGCTGCCACAGATGGAGCACAGGAATAATACGTGGAAACAGATATTCGCATCTCCGCAAACAAAGGCCAATGTATTTATAGCAAAATTTATAAACGTGCAGCTGTTAATGCTGGTGTTCCTCATTGCCACTCATGTATTCATGTTTTTGACTGTTGCAGTAGTAAACATGGTAATGCCGAATCTGAATTTATTTAAACATCCCCTGGATATAAACACAGTATTAGAAAGGGCGGCTAATGCTTATATGCTGGTGCTTGCTGTTTGTGCTATACAATTCTGGCTGGGACTGCGATTCAGAAATTTTATTGTACCGATCGGAATTGGTTTTGCTTTATGGCTCACAGGTACGATCATGGCAGTACAATTCAAATCAGACCTGGTTTTTTATTTCCCTTATTGTTTTCCCGGTTTTCAGGTCTCCGGACAATTAAAAACACAGATAAATCCGGTTGTTTGGACTTCTTTGGGATTTGCGGTCTTGTTTCTTATCGTTGGTTTTTTTGATTTTAAAAGAAGAGCAGAATCTAAATAACAGGGTAAGCTTTCATTTCGGCAAGTGAGTATGAGTACTGAGGATAGGGACCAAGATGAGTAAGAACAATTCCACGAACCCTTTATTCATAAATATCCTTCCGATGCCCGAGAGCGATAACATCCACAATTAATTCTTTATCAAAAATATCATATAGAATTCGATAGTGACCAACTCTGATTCGGTAGCCGGCTCGGGATCTAAGTTTTTTATATCCCTGAGGACGGGGATTATCTTTTAATTCGCTGATTGCATCAAGGATAGGTTCGGCAATTTTATCTGACAGTTTATCTAATTGCTTTTGTGCACTCTTAGATAATACAACGATATATTCAGGCATCCTTTCTTTTTTTCCTGCTTTTTAAATAATCAGTAAATAGAATGCGTTCACCCGTATCTGATTTTTTTGCTTCATCGTATAATTTTACATTTTCCAACTCTTCAAGTTCTTCCATCAGCGAATCAAATTCTTTGGCAGGGAGTATAACCAATGATTTTTTGCCCGTAGTATCTTTAATATATTGAGGATTAACAGAGATCATAATCGCTATTTTGAGGTATAAATTTACACAAAATCCTGCAAAACTTATTGGTGTCCTTTTAAGCACGACTCACTTTACCCCTCCCCGTACCTCACCCGCACCTCACCCTCACCAACCCCTTAGCAACCCCTCACCAACCTTCCCGGAAGCCGTCACGTTATCCACATTCTCATTCCCCCTTAAGTTAAATAACCCCTCTTTTCCCTTATGAAATCTAACCTGTTTGCCCTACCTTTGCGCCCTGAAAACATACTCATATACTAAACTATATATAGCATGAGCGGGGCTTTAAAAGAGGTAAGAACACGGATAAAGAGCGTACAAAGTACACAGCAGATCACAAAAGCCATGAAAATGGTGAGCGCAGCTAAATTGCGCCGTGCCCAGGATGCCATTACACACATGCGCCCCTATGCACAGAAATTGCAGGAATTGCTCAGCAATATCGTTAGCGGCTCCGGTGGAGACGTGCCGATGGCATTGGCAGCAGAAAGGCCCGTAGAAAATGTAATGATCATTGTAGTTACGAGCGATCGCGGTCTTTGCGGCGGTTACAACAGTAACCTGATCAAACTCGCCAAATTGGTTACGAAAGATAAATACGCAGCGCAGTTTGCTAAAGGAAATGTTACCATTCTGCCGATAGGCAAAAAAGGATTCGAACATTTTTCAAAGAATGGTTACAAAGTAGCAGATGCCTATTGGGATATATTTACCGGCCTTAGCTTTGAAAAAGTGCAGGAAGCAGCTAAATATGCCATGGATTCTTTTGCAAACGGTGAAACCGATGCGGTAGAGCTGGTGTACAGCGAATTTAAAAATGCAGCTACGCAACAATATATTGCCGAGCAATTTTTACCGGTAAAGAAAGCAGCAGAAACTACAGTAAAGACCAAAGCTGATTTTATATTTGAACCGAGTGAAGAAGTGTTGGTTGCTGAACTGATGCCGAAGATCCTCAACACTCAATTATACAAAGCGGTACTGGATGGCAATGCAAGTGAGCACGGTGCCCGCATGACGGCCATGGATAAGGCCAGTGATAATGCAAATGAATTATTAAAGGCATTGAAAATAAGCTACAACAGGGCACGTCAGGCAGCCATCACTACCGAGCTCAGTGAGATCGTGAGCGGCGCGGCAGCATTGCAAGGTTAATTTGATAATTTGATGATGAGATAATTTGATAATTATACTTCAATTTATACAGCTCCATTGAATTAAGCTAGCAATATTTATACACTTCGATTTTAAACATTATCAAATTATCAAATTACCAAATTTGCTAATTAATCATGGAGATTTCTCAGATCATACCACATATTGAAGCACTCATTTTTGCGAGTGATAAAGCGCTTTCTGCAGCAGAGATCACCGAGCTGGTGAATACCGCTTTGGGTTTCATTGAGGACCGTGCAGATATGGCGCAGGTAGAAGCAGCCATCGAGGGTATTCGGGAAAAGTACGACTCTGAATTTTACGCTTTTGAACTGAAGCAAAGCGGCGGCGGCTGGCAGTTCCTCACCAAGCCGCAATACCATAAAACTGTTGCGCTTATCAACGGTGATAAGTTCATTAAAAAACTTTCTACGGCCTCATTGGAAACACTGAGCATCATTGCATATAAGCAACCGGTTACTAAAAGTGAGATAGAAAGCATTCGCGGTGTAAACTGCGATTATGCTGTTCAGAAATTACTGGAGAAGGATCTTGTGATCATCAGCGGGAGAAATGAAGATGCAGTGGGTAAGCCTTTGATCTATGCTACTTCTAAATCCTTCATGGATTATTTCGGCATCAATAATGCGGATGAACTGCCTAAGATCAATGAAGTATTCCTGGAAGAAACAGTAAAGGCTACAGAAATAAATGCTGCAGAAGAAAATGAAACGGCTGCTCCGGAGCATGAAGAACATATCGTGATCGGCGAAACAGGTGAATTACATATCATCACTGACGAAGTGCCTACGCATATTCATGCAGATGAACACCACGAAGAAATAAAACCGAGACAGGAAGAAACTGACGAAGAGGAAGCGCCTTAAATTGTATATACATAAATTTTTGACCGGCATTTCTCAAAAGGAAATGCTTTTTATTTAGACCTCATCCCAACCCTTCTCCAAAGGAGAAGGAACTCGAAGCGCGGAGAAAAAGGCGATTTTTGTTCCGCTTTCATCTTCGCAATTTCCCTCTCCTTTGGAGAGGATAGGTGAGGTCCTGATACGAACATAATAAATTATAAAAGCTATGAATACTCTATCACACGAACACCTCAAAAGCCTTGCAGATAACTTCGGTTCTCCCTTGTATGTTTACCATGCAGAGAGTATAAAAGGCCAATACCATAAACTGTCTCATGCGTTTCGGAACAGTGATGCTAAAATGTTTTATGCCTGTAAATCGCTCACCAATATCAATGTGCTTCGCTACATACACGGCTTGGGTGCATCGCTGGATTGTGTCAGTATTAATGAAGTGAAATTGGGGCTCCTTGCCGGCTTTGAGAAAGAGAATATTTTGTACACACCTAATTGTGTAGATTTTCTGGAGATACTGGAAGCAAAAGATCTTGGCGTGAATATTAATCTGGATAATATTTCTATCCTGGAACAGTTTGGTAACAGGTTTGGCGGTGAGTATCCCATTTGTATTCGTTTAAATCCGCACATCATGGGTGGCGGCAATTTCAAGATATCTACGGGCCATGTGGACAGTAAATTCGGTATATCCATTCACCAGATGAGGCATATAGAAAGGATCGTAAAAACAACGGGTCTGCATGTAGAAGGCATACACATGCATACGGGCAGCGAGATAAAAGACATCAATGTTTTCCTTGAGGGATTGGAAGTGATGTTCTCCATGGCTACACATTTCCCGGAACTGAAATACATTGACTTGGGCAGCGGTTTCAAAGTGCCTTACCAACCGGGAGAGAAGGAAACAGATGTAGAGTTGCTCGGTGAAAAAGTGGCAGAAGCATTTACACAATATGAAAAAGAGACCGGAAAGAAATTGCAGGTATGGTTTGAACCCGGTAAGTTTTTAGTGAGCCAATGCGGTTACCTGATTGTAAAAGCAAACGTGATCAAACAAACGCCGGCTACAGTTTTCGTGGGAGTGGACAGTGGTTTCAATCACCTCATTCGTCCAATGATGTATGATGCATATCATCACATAGAAAATATATCCAACCCAGGGGGTACCTCTCGCATCTATACAGTAGTAGGAAATATCTGCGAGACTGACACCTTTGCCTGGGACCGCACTTTGCCGGAAGTACGAGAAGGCGATTACCTCGCATTCTATAATGCCGGTGCATATGGTTTTGAGATGTCTTCCAATTTTAATTCCCGTTTAAAACCCGCGGAGATAATGATAGAGAAAGGGGATGCAAGGGTGATAAGAAGGAGAGAGGTGTTTGAAGATCTTTTAAGGGGTCAGGAGCTTTGATAAAAAAAGAAAAGCAACTTTTTTATTTTAAACTGCAAACACCAGCACTTCGCTTTCAGCTTGTGTTTTAGGGATGCGCATTCTGCCTTCTTTTAAACCTTCTAAGTGAAATTGGATGGCGCTGAAGATATTTTTTTCTACGTTTGTTCTGGCTTTACCTGTTGCTATTACACCCGGCAAATCAGGCACATATGCTGAATAACCTGTTTTGGTTTTTTCATAAACAACTAAGAATTTTCTCATCTGCTTTTTATTTGCGCCTGCTTAAAAATACTGTTTAACGTTCCCGGTGCAATTTCATCACTCATTTTGTGAGCTGCAATTGTAACTAAACCTTTCTTTGTTTTATGTTTGAATTGCTTGTGACTACCTCTTTGCCGGGATAAATACCAACCATCATCGGATATTGCTCTGATCACATCCCGTGTTTTCATTATCAAATTTAATAAAAGAATCAGAAGGGTAATTGTGATTTATCATTATATTTTAAAGCTTAAGCTACCGGAGACTCTTTAAATCATACACTTTGCCCTCAGAATTTCCATATAAAGCAACCCTTTCTTTCTGGCATAAACAATATTCTTTTCCGGGATACTGTCCGGATCGGGAAAATTTTCCAATGCTTTTGTAATGCTTTCTTCCCGTAGAATTTGCAGCATAGGGTAGGGCGACCTGTTGGTGTAATTTGCAGCATCATCTTTCGGTGCGCCTTCAAAGCAATAGAGGGGATGAAAGCTCGCAAGTTGATAAACGCCTTCATACTCTTCTTTTTCGATCAATCGTTCCGCCTTATCAGTAAGATCGAGGTATTCATTAAAATCGCTAAAGCTGTTCGGTAATATGATAATCGTTGTTTCGGTACTATCGTTTTCATCCAGATGCACACATTCTTTAATAAACGCAGTAAGTACGCTCTTCATATCCGCTTCCGGCAGAACAACATACCTGATGCTTTTCATTTGCCATGCCTTGGCGGCAAAGGGGCAAAAATTGCATCCGATCACAACAGATTTGATCCAGTTTTCTGTTTGAGTAATTATATCTGTCTCAGGTTGATTGATGATGGCGCATTTAATTTATTACGGTAATCAAAATTAACCGTTTACTTTATTGCCGCTCAAAATAAATGTACATGAGTAACTTTATTAAATAATAAATTGTGTCACACACAATCGGGATTACAAACAACAACTAAGTATGAAAACGCTTCTTTCAATAATTTTATTTTTCTCTTTTGTCACTGTTAATGCACAGGAAGCAAAATTGTATGATCCAAAGGCTGATGCTTCAAAGGACATAAACGCCGCAATCAAAAAAGCAAAAGCAGAACGAAAGTTTGTGCTCGTACAAGCCGGCGGCAACTGGTGTAAATGGTGCCTGGAGTTTGCCCGTTTCGCAAAGGCAGATCCTAAAATAGATTCAGTTATCAATGCAAGCTTTGTTTGGTATCACCTCAATTACAGCAAGGAGAATGAAAACAAAGTAATGTTCAGAAAACTCGGCTACCCCCAGCGTTTCGGTTACCCGGCATTTATTATCCTGAATGAAAAAGGGGATCGCATCCACACACAGAACAGTGAGTATCTGGAGAATGGCAAAGACAGCTATGATCAGAGAAAAGTGCAGAGTTTCCTGGAAGGGTGGAGCCCGCGTGTACTCAATCCCAAGATTTGGGGCGATAAATAAATTACTGTTGCAGATCACTTAACACCTCCGCATGTTTGAAAAATTTGTAAAGGTTATTCATAACCCTGTCCTCTTTAGATTGTTTCTCCTAACTAAGTTACCTGCGGCATACTTTAGCGGCGTAAGAGTTAAATACATTGACACAGGAAAGAGTACGGTTACAGTTCCTTATAACAGGTTTACCACAAATCCTTTTCGCAGTACATATTTTGCCTGCCTCTCCATGGCCGCAGAAATGAGCACCGGTGTCCTCGCCATGGGCCACACATATAAACTGGATCCCCCGGTAAGCATGCTGGTTACGAAAGTAGGCGGGGAGTTCTTTAAAAAGGCCACGGGCATCACCTCATTTACCTGTTCAGACGGAGAGAAGCTCAGGACAACCATTCAGGAAGCCATCGCTACCGGCGAAAGCACTTCTTTAGTAGCATCCTCTGTAGGTAAAAACAAAGACGGTCAAATTATTGCTGAATTCCAAATTACATGGTCCTTTAAGGTCAGATCTTCCGGTGTAAAATCCCCAAAAATAACCTGAGGTTTTTATTGCTAAATTGCAGGGAATTGCCCTGCACGCAGATGATTGTGTATTTATTCGGCGCAGGTCAAAAGATTTTTATGGCAAAGCAACTTCACAAACAATTAGCGCTCGAATATCACTCCAAAGGCAGGCCCGGCAAAATAGAAGTGGTGCCTACCAAAGAAGCAAAAACCCAGAGAGATCTTTCTCTTGCATATTCACCCGGCGTGGCAGAACCCTGTAAGGAAATAGCTAATAACCCGGATGATATTTATAAGTACACTGCAAAAGGAAATCTCGTAGGTGTGATCAGTAACGGTACAGCAGTTCTCGGGTTAGGAAATATCGGCGCAGCCGCAAGCAAACCTGTGATGGAAGGGAAAGCAGTCTTGTTTAAAATATTTGCAGACATAGATGTTTTCGATATCGAGATCAATGAAACCGATCCGGAAAAATTTGTTGAGATCGTTGCAGCATTAGAGCCTACATTCGGCGGCATAAACCTGGAAGATATAAAAGCACCCGAATGTTTTTATATCGAACAGGAATTGAAAAAGCGTTGCAACATACCTGTAATGCACGATGACCAGCACGGCACGGCCATCATCTCCTCTGCGGCTTTGATCAATGCGTTAGAAATTCAAAAGAAAAAAATAGAAAAAGTTCGCTTCGTTGTAAATGGTGCCGGTGCGGCTGCTACGGCCTGTATCAAATTATATTGTTCTTTGGGTGCCAAGCCTGAAAACTTTTTGATCTTTGATATAAATGGCATCTTTCATGAAGGCAGAACAGATCTTTCCCCTTTCCACCTTGCATTTGCCCGGGATATTAAATACAGTTCATGGACGCTTACCGAAGCTATGAAAGATGCAGATGTATTTCTCGGCCTGAGTGTGGGAAATGTGGTTACCCCGGAAATGGTAGTTTCTATGGCTAAAAATCCCATCGTTTTTGCCATGGCAAACCCGGTCCCCGAGATCATGTATCATCTTGCAAAAGAGAGTCGCAAAGATCTGATAATGGCTACCGGCAGGAGCGATACACCCAACCAGGTAAATAATGTTCTCGGCTTTCCCTACATTTTCCGGGGTGCTTTGGATGTAAGAGCTACGGGCATAAATGAAGCGATGAAACTGGCCGCAGTACACGCTTTGGCCGATCTTGCCAAAACACCGGTTCCTGATATTGTTAATCTTGCATACAACGAAAAGAACCTTTCCTTCGGTGAAGATTACATAATCCCCAAG
>JBGTJG010000034.1:0-5909 GCA_041745235.1 Ferruginibacter sp.
AAGTAATGAAGACCTAACGAATACAGTCAACAAGAACGGTTCAGTAGAAACTTCTGTTACAGTACAACATTTGGACAGCGCTAATGATATTCTTGTAACGAAGCATAAAGTTTGGCATATGGGAAACATTTCTAAAGACATTTCTTACAGCGATACCATCCCAGCCCTTGGAATGGAAAATAAATCTGTGACGAACAGCTCAGGAGAAAGCCGGGAGACAGAGGTAAAAAAAGATTACGAAATATTTATCACGGTTAAATAATACCGCGTTAAAAATCTGAACATGAAGAAAACGAAAACCATACAACTGATATTAATTACTGCCACTCTTGCAAGCTGCGCCACAGAAAAAAAGCAACCTGAATGGGGCAGCGGCAATAAAACATATGTACGCGGCGACAGTACCGCGCCTTATACCCGCACGCATCATGGTAACGGTATGGGTCTTGCTACCGCTGCGCTTTGGTTCTATGCGTTCAGGCCGATGGGCGGTTTTAATAACGGAGCATATTCAAGAGCCGGGTATTTTTCCAATGCCATCCCAACTGCATCTAATGTGGGCTCAAATCCAATCAAAGGAAATATTGCCCGCGGCGGCTTTGGCAGAAGTGGCGCAAGAGCGAGCAGCTAATTATACCTCATCAGGGATTCATTTTCCAAAACTCCACATGGAAAGAAATATTATTGAAAAGCGCCCTGACTGGCAGGCGAAAGTAGAGAGCCTTGGCTTTGGTTTTCATTCAACAGATAATCCTTATTGGGATGAAAGCGCTTACTACAGTTTTACAGCTGCTGAAATAAATGCTATAGAAAAAGCTACTGCAACACTTTATGAGAAATGCCTTGGTGCGGTGCAGCATGTGATTGATAATAAACTGTACGCCAAATTTCATATCCCGGAGAAATTTATTCCTTACATAGAAAAAACATGGGATGATGATCATCCTTCTGTGTATGGCCGCTTTGACCTATGCTATAAAAACGGCAAAATAAAAATGCTGGAATTTAATGCAGACACGCCTACAAGCTTGTACGAAGCGGGCATCGTGCAATGGTTTTGGCTGCAGGACGTTGATAAGAATAAGGACCAGTTCAACAGCATCCATGAAAAACTGATCGCACATTGTAAATACCTGAAGCCCTATTTACAACCGGGAAAATTACATTTTACCTGTGTGAAAGAATCCCTGGAAGATCTGACGAACACCGAATACTTACGTGATTGTGCCATGCAGGCGAGCATTGAAACAAAGCTTGTTTTTACGGATGATATCGGGTGGGATGAAGAAGGGTTGCAATTCGCAGACATGGAAGATGAACCTATGAATAATGTATTCAAATTATATCCATGGGAATGGCTGGTATCAGAACGGTTCGGAGAAAATATATTAGCTGATACAAATAAAGCTTTCTGGATAGAGCCCGCCTGGAAAATGATCTTATCCAACAAAGCCATTCTGCCCATACTTTGGGAACTTTATCCTGATTGCGAATATTTATTGCCTGCTTATTTTGAAGACACTGGTATGGCAGATTATGTAAAAAAACCTATCCTCTCCCGTGAAGGCGCAAATATCCAATTGGTAAAGCATTACGGCACTTTAGAAAAAACAGAGGGGCTGTACGGTGCAGAAGGGTTCATTTACCAGCAGCTTTTTACATTGCCTGATTTTGACAGCAATTATCCTGTAATAGGCAGCTGGCTGATCGGCGGTGAGCCCGCCGGAATTGGTATAAGGGAAGGAAAGGAATTGATCACTGATAATACGAGCAGGTTTGTACCCCATTTAATTGCTTAGCGAATACCCGCTTATCTTTGCTGCCGAAATAAGCATTTTCTATGTTCAGAACCCACACCTGCGGCGAACTCAATCCGCATCACATAAATAAAGATGTATCCCTCGCCGGCTGGGTGCAGACTGTCAGGAAATTCGGCAGCATTACTTTCGTAGACCTGCGTGACCGGTACGGCATTACACAATTACTATTCAGTGAAGCTTTAAATGCATTACTTGAAGCAAATCCGCTCGGACGGGAGTTTGTATTGCAGGTGACCGGTACAGTGAATGAACGCAGCAATAAAAATAAAAACATTCCTACGGGAGAGATAGAAATAATCGTACACAGTTTTACCATTCTGAACAAATCGATAACACCGCCGTTTACCATTCAGGACGATACAGATGGTGGCGATGAACTACGTATGAAATACCGTTTTCTGGATCTGCGCCGAAATGCAGTGAAGAAAAATTTAGAGATAAGGTATGCCGTTGGGCGCAGCACAAGAAATTATTTACATGAGAATGGTTTCATGGATATAGAAACGCCATTTCTTATTAAGAGTACACCCGAAGGAGCGAGGGATTTCATAGTGCCAAGCCGCATGAATAGTGGGCAGTTTTATGCATTGCCCCAAAGCCCGCAAACTTTTAAGCAACTGCTGATGGTAAGTGGTTATGACCGTTATTACCAGATCGTGAAATGTTTCCGGGATGAAGACCTTCGTGCAGATCGGCAGCCGGAGTTTACACAGATAGATTGTGAAATGTGCTTCGTAGAACAGGAAGATATTTTGCAAATGTTTGAAGGGCTTGTGCGCCGCATTTTCAAGGATGTAAAAGATATCGACTACACAGATACTATAGAGCGGATGAGCTGGATGGATGCTATGTGGACGTATGGTAATGATAAGCCGGACATTCGTTTTGAAATGAAGCTTGCCAATTTGAAATTCCCTCAACATGCTTTTCCGGGTGGGCCGGATATTTCAGGATTGATAAACGGCGCAGACTTTAAAGTGTTTGACGAAGCAGAAACGGTTATTGCAATTGCAGTTCCCGGGTGCAGCGAATATTCCCGCAAGCAAACAGATGAACTTACTGAATGGGTAAAACGCCCGCAGATCGGTATGAAGGGATTGGTATTTATTAAATGTAATGCTGACGGCAGTTTTAAAAGCAGTGTTGATAGATTTTATGATGCAGATAAACTGAGAAATATTGCAATAGCTGCAAATGCGCTCCCCGGCGAACTGATATTAATCCTTGCAGGAGCAGAAGAGAAAACCAGAAAAGCATCAAGCGACCTTCGTATGCATATGGCTACCACGCTCGGCATGCGCAAACCCGAGGAGTTTAAATTATTGTGGGTACTGGATTTCCCTTTATTTGAATATGCTGAAGAATATAACAGATGGGTGGCACGCCATCATCCGTTTACATCACCGAAGCCGGAGGATATAGAAACGATGATCAATAATGATCCGAAAATCGCAAATGCTGCAGAGTACCTGAAGCATCCTTACGCTAACATTAAGGCGAATGCCTACGATATGGTACTGAACGGAAATGAAGTAGGCGGTGGCTCTATTCGTATTTATCAGAAAGACCTGCAAAAGAAAATGTTTGCAGCACTTGGTATGGATGAAGAAGAACAGCAGCACAAATTCGGTTTCCTTCTCGGTGCATTTGAATACGGCGCACCGCCGCACGGTGGTATAGCTTTTGGCTTTGACAGATTATGTGCTATAATCGGCGGCAGTGAAAGCATCCGTGATTTCATTGCTTTTCCCAAAAATAATTCCGGGAGGGATGTAATGATAGATGCTCCTTCCGCAATAGATGAAAAGCAGTTTGAGGAGTTGCAGATAAAATTAGACCTAAAAGAATAGGATATACTTTTCAACAAATATTTAAGAGATAAAATACTAAATTGCTTTAAATATTTTTATGAAACTATTGGGTCTCATTTTTACTGCAACCACCTTCTTATTTTTTTCCTGTACAAAGAACGAAGTATCGCCCGTAATAGTCCCGCAACAGCAGGCACCTTCGCCTTTAGCGGCAAGTACACAATTAAATGTGGCTTACGGTTCTGACGCATTGCAAAAAATGGACATTTACCTTCCGCAGGGAAGAACCACTGCTACTACGAAGGTGATGATAATGATCCACGGCGGTGGCTGGAGCCAGGGGGATAAGGCTGATATGACGCCGTTTGTAGATACTATACAGAAAAGATTTCCTTCTTATGCTGTAATCAATCTAAATTACCGCCTTGTAACAGCTGTCAGCAATTTTTTTCCCACACAGGAAAATGATGTTAAAGCTGCGATCGAATTTATTTTTAATAAACGCAACGATTATACCTTTTCAGATAAGTTTGTTTTACTCGGAGCAAGTGCAGGAGCACATCTATCCCTCCTGCACGCTTATAAATACCATGCACCCGTAAAAATAAAGGCTGTCATAGATTTCTTCGGTCCTACAGATATGATGGCTCTTTATAACAGTCCCGCTTCTGTATATGCACCTCCATCTTCTATAGCACAATTATTTAACGGGGCTACACCCTTAACTGATCCTGCCGCTTACACGCAATCGAGTCCCCGGAATTTTACAAACCCTCAGAGTCCTCCTACAATAATATTGCATGGCGGGCTGGATCCTCTTGTAAAATATATCCACTCTGCTGAACTTAAGGATTTCCTTGTATTTCACGGGGTACCGAACCGCTTAGTGATTTATCCAAATGAATACCATGGCTGGGTGGGGGCAACCCTTACTGATTCTTTTGAGAAAATACAGGCGTTTATAAATCAGCATGTTCAATAAAAGCCTGCTACCTCTCATCTTATCATTTTTCATACTCGCGGGTTTACAACACTTCGGATATGCACAGAGCGGCACACCTTATTTTAAAGGAGCACTCAAGGGAAACAAGGATAAGTTTTACAATAATGTAATTGGCAGCATTAAAGCAAATTTATCCACACCGTTGAATGAGGAAAATGAAGAAGCCTGGATCAATGCATTAGATGCGGTAAACCTGGTTAATTATAAATCGCCGGTTGTGAATTGGCGCGTTGATCATGCTGTAAAAAATATATCAGGCCGCAGCAATGAATTCAAAAAATCTCTTCTGTATTTGCTAAACAACCAATTTCTGAAAAAATATTCTTTACAAATGAAGCCTGTCTTCAGAACTGCCGGAAATGATGTGAGACTAATGGCTATGGCTGCCAATTATATTATGCCGGACGCTACAGCAGCTGATATTAAGATGATGCTGCAACAGGTAGAGCAAAAATTGAAAACTGATCCGGAGAATGCAGTTTTATATCAATTAAGTGATCAATTAAAAAATTGGAGAAAAAAGCCCCTGATCCCTTCTCTTAAAGCGTTCTTCTCTCCTGATTATTTGCCGGGGCAGGTTGTGGTTTTGAGTTTTCAACGTGCAGACAGGAATTTTCCGGGCCTGGTAATTGTGAGAAAAGCTGACGGAAATTTTATCAGAAATGAAGACAGCAGCTTTTTTTCTGTGGGGCAACTCGCTCGCAGCGGCAGTAATATGCCCGGTTACATCAGTATGGGGAATACACCGCAGGGCATTTTCAGAATGGATGGCTTTGATACTTCTAAAAGTTATTTTATCGGCCCCACAACAAACATCCAGCTCACTATGCCTTTTGAATATAAGGCCTCACATTTTTACCAAGACAGCACACTGAATGATTCAATGTGGCTTAAAGAAAAATATGCTGAGTTTCTCCCAACGGCATTTAAAAACTACCACCCGTTATACGGCACATATTATGCGGGAAAAGCCGGACGTAATGAAATTATTTGCCACGGTACTACTGTAGATCCGCGATATTATAAGAATACTTCTTACTACCCTTATACACCTACAGCCGGTTGCCTTGCTACCAAAGAATTTTGGAATGACAAAACAGGAAAACATCAATTCAGCGACCAGCTTCTCTTAACAAAAGCAGTTCGTGATGCAGGTGGCCCGAGGGGTTATCTTATAGTAATAGAACTGGATGATAAGAAAGCTTCGGTAGTTCTCTCGGACCTTAAGCCCTTTATTAAATAGTCTTCTGTTTTAACTTGGGTGATGATTTTTAT
>JBGTJG010000035.1:0-3344 GCA_041745235.1 Ferruginibacter sp.
AATGCGTTTGTTCCGGCTGATCATTATTCGGATTAAACTCAATAAATAAAGTATTGCTGCCCGGATAGTTTTCTGATGGAATTTTATAGGAAACCATGATTGTATCACCCGCAATAAGGATTTTACCTTTTGGAATGTTGATAACACTGTCCGTATTACTCGCGGTCTTTATCCGGAGATTGATCTTCATCAGCTGATCAAAATTGTACCTGCTTACATTTTTAAATGCAATTGAAAAATTAATAGGCTCCCCTATTTCTACAGTATCGCTCATGGTAAATTTAATATTGGGAGCCACGGCACCTTCTGCAACGGGGGCATAAAGGATACGCCAATACCTCAATTGATACGGTGTACCCTTTGCACTGTCCGCATTATTCATTTTGAGTTTGAGGTAGGGATACGTAGTTGCATTTATTGCCGAAATATTAAAATTTTTGATGGTTGAATCAATAGTATAAAGAACTGTTTCAGTTCCTGCAGCAGTAATTCCGATTATGCTGAAGAGGATGGAATCTTTAGTGGGGTTTTCTAATGATGAGCCGCGCCAGTGAAAACTTGTCCAGGATTTAGCCGGGCCGATCAATGGAGACGTGAAATTGCCGTTCACACGGGAAAGTGTGATGGGAATTTCTGCTGTTATGACTTCCGTAGAATTTAAACCGACTTTTTGGAAAGAAGGTGCGCTGCCGTCTTTAGTAAACTTAAAGATCATTGGGATGTTCCTGTAGAATGAGTCTATCTGTGTAAATCCATTTCCCTTTAAAACATTGTAGAGATTATTAGCGCCGCCCGGATCGGTTTGCCAGGTAGGCGCATAAACATTTACTGACGGATTGAAGAGCAGAGCATACATCAGGATAGTAGCATTGGCCGGCATTTGAGAAAGGAACGTTACAATTCTGTCTCTCTGCACCTGTGTAGCAAAGGGAAATTCAAACTGGTTTATCCTCGGACCCGGGCTATTGCTGCCGTACAATCCTCCCGGAGCATTTTTTACTACAGCTCCGGTTACTCCATCTAACACAGTAAATTGAAGCGTATTAAACTGATTGCCCCAATCGCTTATCAGAAAAGCGCCGATTGAAACCGTGGTGAGCTGGAAATCATTTGGGGGAAAATTGCCCGTAGACACATTCAGCGTTGTATTGAAACTGTTGTATTTAAATTGTCGGGTAGGGCTTACGAAGATATTATCATCAAAATTATTTTTCAGGTGCTGGTAATAATGTGATTGGTTAAAGCCGGGACTGCCGGCAGGCAGATACACAAAAGATGAGTTATTCCATATATAGTTGCCGTTTGCGGGCACTACGGCAGTCCGCCAGTAATATACCGTACTGTCAGTATAAGTTATGTTGTTCGGCGTGAATTCTATCACCCCGCCCGGGCCTGCTGAAGTATACGTTTTCTTAAATGCAGAATTAAATAACTCTGTGGTGTCCACCTCCATTACATAATTGCGGAATGGAACCAGCGGATTAGCCGTGCTTGCTGAATAAGTAACGTTTTGGGAATTCAGAATAGAAAAGTTGTAAGGATAAACAGGACGAAGCTCATCTTCAAAAATGAAAAAATTCTTTATGATCTTATTATTTGTTTCGTATATCTCATTTACTTTGTTCGTCCAGTCCAGTTCTACAATAAGACTGTTCATTCCCTTATCTGTAGCAGCGTTAATAGGGAGGTTAAACTCCAGGCTGTCAATATTTTTTATTGCAGGTGCAGGAAGTAAGGTGTCTATGATGGTTACCGGAACTGTTGTGTTAGGCAATAATCTTTTTACATACACTCTCATGGATTGGTTTACCGCTCTGCCGATGTTTCTCATTTCAATTTTCACATTGAAAGAGGGGTCAGCTACTGAAATTATACTTGGATTGATTTTTACCGATTGATCTTCTATGACATAATCAGCTTTCGGAAAGTTGTTTATTTTAATTGCTGGATCACCATGCAGGTTTATTTGCTCCAGATGGAATCTGGTTTGGTAATCCAAACCCGAGAGAAGGCCACCCGAACTCAGATTTACGTCCTTTATCTGTGTACCTACAGGTTGACCGTACATAAGCAGGCTGAAATTTTTGTGAAGTTTCAGGTTATAACTATGTAAATTAGGCGCAACGCCGAAGTGTGAACTGGCCAGAAACCCTATACTTCCTTTTTGATTTGCAAAAATATATTTCTCTGATAGGGTCAGGTTTCCCGTCAGACGCTGCGGATCGAATGTGTAATAATCTCCTGCCGTACACCCGCTTACATTGAAAAAAGGATATTTCCCGGTATTGCTATACACCTCGGGGCTCGAAAGATTAAACTCAAACGTTGTAGCAGAAGAGTGTCCGAAATATTGGACATACCCTAAGCCCTCCTGAAACAGTTGTGAGATCCTTGCACTGCTCGCCTGCTGTACGGTAGCAACAGATGTTTTGGAAAATTTTTCTACGTAGCCTCCGAATAAAGTATCTTTTACAATATTCTTATACTCATCCATGTAATTATTAAACTGGTTGTTTTCTGATACATTGGCTCCGCCGCTGATCTGCATTGCATTTTTCATCCACGCTTTTTCAGCTATTGCAGGACTTTGTGTTCTCTGTGCAGTTTCATACTGAATAGTTTTTTGCAAATAGTTGCTTACTTCCGTCCCGTTTACCGCCCCTAAACGGCCGACAGGAGTTATGGGTACTGCCGTGCCCGGTTGTGCAACCAATAAAATATCTGAAGGTGGCCAACCGAAAGTAGTAACCTGATCCAGTTGTTCAGCCACAGGGTTGGATTCCTGCCCAAAGCGGTCAGTATGTGTCAGTCCCCTTCCTATTATGAAGATAAATTTTGGTTTAACAGGATATTGTGCGTCCATAAACCGTACAAAATCCCTTACTGCAGCCGGATGCTTTTTTATACCAAAAGCAAATTGATCGGTAAGATCATTGATGTCAAAAACCTTTGCATTATAGGCTCCGCCGTTGGCAGATGCTCGGTATGCCCTATACTGATCTACCTGGTTTACACCTGTGCCGTCGTTATACAATACAGGATTGCTTATTATTACATAATCTGCTCTGTTTGCAGGAGCATTATAATCAGTAAATGTTTTTTGGCTCAGGGCATTGATAAAATTTAAAGAAGAATTCTCCGCATTATTAAGAATGAATTTTCTGATCGGATCAGCCGATGCAGGCAATACAAATTTTACTTTTCCGGGCGTGGATAAAATATCACCTGTATAACGTCTGCCGTTAGTAATGTCGTACAGAATTGGTGCTGTGGTGCCGTAATTAAAATTATCTATCAGCAGATAATTGCCTGACGGGGAGGCAGCTAAATCAAAGGAAAATGTT
>JBGTJG010000036.1:0-7339 GCA_041745235.1 Ferruginibacter sp.
TTCGTTGAAGATAACCGATAACCGCTCATCTCTCTCTGCAGAAAGAAGTTTCCATGCTCTGTCCATTTCTTCGGTTGTAAGTGAGCCTGAAGCTTTCATTTCTTCTCTCGCCTTTTGATCGGCTTTATAAAAATCTTCGAATATGGGAAATGCTTTCAGAAGCTGCTCATTGGTAGATGCAATACCCGATTGCAGAGCAAAATATGCTTCTTTTGCACGCGTGTTAGGTGCTTTTTCCTCAATAGAAATTTGCGCCAGCAAGCTTCCGGTAGTTGCCAGGAAAACTGCAGTAAAAAGAAATAAATGTTTTTTCATTGCTACAAATTTTTTATAAATATACCGATTTCAATGTACCGGATCCTAAATATCTAATTGTTGGGTATTACATGCCACCGCCCTGTCTCATAGGCCGGTTACCCTCTTCCCTGTTCTCCCTTCTCGTATTTTGTGCTGCGGGTTTGCCAAAATTTTTCAGATTATAGGTAAAAGTGAGCATGAAATATTGTCTGAGCACATCACTCTGCACATCCTGTATACCCTTTTCATCTACACTTCTGATGATGCTTTGGTTTTGCTTTAAAATATCAAACACAGAAAGTTTCAGCTCACCTACCTGGTTCTTTAAAAACTTTTTTCCTACCGCTGCATTCCATAAACCATACGTTTGATTAAAACCTTCACTCAAACCGGTATTAGCCCGATAGTCCACATCATTTTGGAGAAACCATCCTTTTTTACTCAGGAGGTTTACCTGGAAACCTACAACCTGGTTCACGAAATTATTATCTCCGCCTGTACCGGTAGTTTGATTAAAATTCGCGTTATAAGAAAGATTGAAATCAACATACTGGCTGATATTGCTTGCCAGAACAATTCCCGCATTGTATATCGAATTGTTGGTAACGATAGCAATATTATTCGTAAGGCCGGGTAACTTGGAATAGATAAGGCCCGCATTAAGGTTTACAACTGTCTTTAATGCTTTTAAGGGCATGCTGTATGTAAGGAATGAACGCAGGCTCCTGAAGCCGTTCAGATTGACAGGCTTGGAAAGTTGTGATCCCTTACGCAGCTCAATACCATTCTGAATCACTGAATCTGCCTTAGGAATAAATGTCGCGTTTGAAATATAATTCTCTGCAGTCTGAAAGAAAACGTTTGCAAAAAAGCTTTTGCTTGTTTTCGAATTTGTATAACTGTATCTTCCGCCGCCGAATTGCGTATTCGTTTGTTTCAGTAAAGGATTTCCGGTACTTACTCTCAGCGGATTATTCAGGTTTACTACATCCTGTAACTGATTTACAGAGGGGAAATTTACATTAGCCCGATAAAATAACCTGATGTTGGATGATGCAGATAACTTTTTCCGAAACATGGCATTAGGTAAAAGCGAAGTGAATGATTGGTTCACGTTTGTTTGCGTAGGGAACAACCTGTCACTCTCCAATTTAGTGTTTTGAAAATTGAACCCGAATGATAATTGCTCATCCCGGCTTGGCGTATACCGGTAAGTAAGCCCGGCATTATTGATGGTGTTCCTGTTTTCGAATTTGTTAGATAGCGCCGTATCGAACATAGAATATTTCTGTCCGTCAAATGAAAAGGTTTGCTGGTCAGCTTTACTCATCTGTACAGAAGGATTGTATTCTATCTGCATCTGAGCCTTTGCACTCAAAGGTTCTGTGTAACTTATACTTCCTCCGATGGTGCGCCCGTCCGACTGATTATCGGTAAACTGATTTTGTAAAGAATCAGAAGTAAATATTCCGTCATAATACCGGTAAGCGGCATTTGAAGTGTTCTCTCCGTCATTCTTATTAAAATTGGTATTAAAGCCCAAAGAGAATGACCTGCCTTTTTTTACAAAAGCATGGCGGAACATAATATTATTACGAATATTGTAACCTTCGCGATTGGAATTAACCCTGCCCAAAGAATTATTTACAGAATCATAAAAGTTTCCGGCAGCAGGCAAACCATAATAACTCCTGAGGTCTGAAAAACTACGGGAATCATTTTTTTGAAGGTTAACGCTTGGTATAATAAATAAGCTGTTTGATGAATCAAACATATATTCCAGCCGAAGGTTTATTCGGTGGTTGGTATTTTCTGTAAGCGTGTTGCTGTTCTGAAAAGTGAAAAGGCTTGTATCAGGCCTTAAAAAGGTCTCAGTTTTTATCAGTGACCTGTTGGTATTAGTGCTGTTGTTGTAAAAATAGCTGGCAGCAAGAGTAGCTTTCTTATTATATACATTGCTGAAATTAAGCCCGAATGCATTTGTTTTGCTGATACCGTTTGACTGAGGCACATTAAAATCTCCGCCACCGCCACCCATACCGCCGGGTCGTCCGCCACCACCACCGCCGCCACGGTTGTTATTATTACCGGATGCCGTAAGTCCCAGCAAATCCTGGGAGGCAAAATTTTGCAGATTAATGTTATTAAAATTTCCCACTAAAGAAAGACGCCTATTCTCTTTGAAAAAACTTGAATTTCCACCGGCACTATACCTGCCGTCTGTTCCGTATCCCGCATACACACGCCCGAAGCGCCCGTTCTTTATACCGGCTTTGGTAACAACGTTTATCGCTTTTACCGAATTGCCGTCATCAAAACCGGTAAGGCGGGATTGATCACTCAGGCGGTCAAAAACCTGTATCTTATCTACTATTTCGGAAGGAAGATTTTTTAAGGCCGCAGATGCGTCATCACCAAAAAAATCCTTGCCATCGATGGTAACTTTTCTCACTTGCTCCCCCTGTGCCGTCACGGTGCCGTCTTTAGCAACTGTGATGCCCGGCATTTTCTTAATAAGGTCTTCTGTGCTTGCATCGGGGTTCACTTTATATTGAGATGCGCTGAATTGAGATGTATCTCCTTTTACAATTACGGGAGGAGAGCGGGAAATAATGGTAACACCCGCAAGATCCTTATTTTGCCTTTCCATCATTATAGGAGCCAGGATCCTGGAAGTATCGCGGAGTGTAACAAAAGAAATATATTCCTGCAGATTTACAGAGGTAACCTGTAATATCAGGCTGTCAGGAGTAAGACCGGTAAATGCAAAATTTCCTTCCGCTGTTGAAACCGTTTTAGAAACTTCCGTAGAATCAGCTTGCCGCAAAAGCGAAACCGTAGCACCGGCTACCGGTTTGTTTTCTGTCCGATCGATCAGCTTGCCTGAGAGCCCCGAGTTTTGTGCAAATGATACAGTGGAAATAAATAACAGGGAAATTGTAAAGAGAATAAATTTAAACATATGACCTTCTTTCTGAATGAGGCGCAAAATTATAACCATAATCCGCCAATCGGCTCTATTTTTGGTTAAAAAGGATAATCGGTATCCCATACCCGGGTTTTAATTTATTATCCGTTAAATTGCGAGCCTTAAAACAGAGTATGTATGAGTTATAATAAAATAGTTTCGGTTACAGGTATGAGTGGTTTGTATGAGTTAGTTTCTTCTAAGGCAGATGGGGGGATTGTTCGTTCTTTGGAAGACAAATCTTCTAAATTCGTAAGCAATCGTGTACACAGCTTTTCTCATTTAGAAAGTATAGAGATATTTACACAGAAGGATAATGTGAACCTTGCAGATGTGTTTAAAGCAATGGAAAAATCTAAAGAGGGATTACCCGACGGTTCCGATGCTAAAGCTGTGAAAAGTTATTTTGAGAAGGTTTATCCCGATATGGATATGGAAAGAGTGTATGCAAGTGATATGAAGAAAATGGTAAAGTGGTACGACATTCTCTCCAAGGCAGGTGTGGAGATAAAAGTTTCTGAGGCTGCTGAAGGCGAAGAAACTGCTGCCGGCGAGGAAAAGCCCGCCACAGAAAAAAAGGCTGCGACTACTAAAACATCAACACCTAAAGCAGCGGCTATTAAAAGCGGTCCGGCTAAAAAGATAAACAGTCCGCGTAAGATGGCGTAACCGAACCTCACCAAAACCCATGGAAAGGCAAAGCCGCAGGATAAACTTTGCGGCTTTTTCTGTGAAAACAATAAACATAAAACGATGTATACTGCTGATATTAAAAGGTCTCAAAGAAATTATTTGCCGCATGATTTTACGGTAACCGAATGGCCCTTGCTTGAACCTTATTTTAAAGAATTACTGGACAGGGAAATACCGGATAAAACTTCTCTGGAAAAATGGATGCATGATATGAGTGAGCTTGAAGCCGCAGTGAATGAAGATGCATGCTGGCGGCAAATAAAAATGACCTGCGACAATGAGAATAAAGTGCTGGAAGACGCATTTAATTTCTTTTGCCTTCAGATACAGCCGCAAATACAGCCCTACAGTGATGCGCTCAATAAAAAACTGATCAACTCACCTTTGCTCAAAGAACTGGATGAAAAAGAATACCATACCTATTTGCGCAGCATTAGAAAAAGCATTGACCTTTTCAGGGAAGAAAATATTCCGCTGCAGGCCGAAGTATCAGTGATGCAGCAACAGTTTGGGCAGATATCGGGCGCTATGATGATAACGGTGAACGGCGAAGAATATACATTGCAGCAGGCAGCAAAATTCCTGGAAAATCCTGATCGTAAGCTTAGGGAAGAAGTGTACAGGAAAATAGGCGACAGAAGAATGCAGGATAAAGAGAAAATGAATGAGCTGTATGATAAATTAATAGCCCTGCGTAATAAGGAAGCACTGAATGCGGGCTTCGACAATTACCGTGATTATCGTTTTAAAGAGCTGGGGCGTTTTGATTATGCGAAAGAAGATTGCTATAAATTCCATGATGCGGTAAAACAATATGTGCTGCCCCTGGTTAATGAGATATATCGGAATAAAAAAGCAAAGCTGGACTTATACTCGCTTCGTCCGTGGGACCTTGATGCAGAACCTGCAGGCACAAAACCTTTGCGTCCCTTCGAAACAGGAGATGAATTGTTAGAAAAATCTGTTGCTTGTTTTACAAAGCTTCGACCTTTCTTCGGTGAGTGTTTGCAGAAGATGAAAGACATGAATCACCTGGATCTGGAAAGCAGAAAAGGGAAATCACCGGGGGGATATAATTGTCCCCTGGCAGAAAGCGGCGCACCTTTTATTTTTATGAATGCTGCGGGGCAGATGCATGATGTAACCACTATGGTGCATGAAGGCGGCCATGCGGTTCATTCTTTTCTCTCACATCCTTTGCGGCTTACGGGTTTTAAAGAATACCCGATGGAGATCGCTGAAGTAGCAAGCATGGCGATGGAACTGATGAGTATGGATCAATGGGAAACATTTTTTGACAATCCCGAAGACCTTAAAAGAGCAAAAGAACACCAGCTCGAGAGGGTGATCACCATTTTTCCATGGATAGCAATAATAGATAAGTTCCAGCATTGGATATATGAGCATCCCGTGCATACACATGAGGAGCGGACCGCTGCATGGGAAAGCACGCTTAAAGAATTTAAGGAGGATGTTATCGATTACAGCGGCCTGGAGGAGTACAGAAAAAATGCGTGGCAGCGCCAGCTTCATTTATACGAAGTACCTTTTTATTATATCGAATACGGAATTGCGCAGCTGGGTGCTATCGGCATGTGGATGCAGTATAAAAATAATCCCGAGCAAGCGATGGATAATTATTGCCATGCATTAAGTCTCGGTGGGACAAAGACCTTACCCGAACTGTATAAAGCTGCCGGCTTGGAATTCGATTTCAGCCCCGGGAAAATAAAAGGGTTAATGGAATTTGTGCAGGCCGAGATGGATAAGAACAAAAATTAAAATAAGCCTTATGGACGAAGTAATATTTATTGCCGAAAAAACTGCGAAGGGCGAGTTCATTGCCAAAGCTGTGGGTTTTGACATAACCGCAGAAGCTGATAATTATAAAAACCTGAAGATAGGTGTAGTAGATGCAGTGAAGCACCATTTTAATGATAAACAGAAACGTACGATACGCTTGCAGACGATCACGGAAGAGGTATTGACTTCACCATAAAAATCTTATGAAGGACTGCTGCTGAAGCCGGACATGAACCTCGTATGGTCAATTTTTTCTTTAAGCAGGTCCTTTATATCTTTGATAAGCTTCTCTGTTTCATCCTGCTTTAAGCCATCATAAATTCCTCGTACCCGCCTGTACCTGTCTACTAATGCAAAGAATTGCGTGTGTATGAATTGGTCCGCCACATTCTGCGTACTGTCCGGTATGCCGTTATCTATGATATAACCCACTCTCGCCATTTTATACAGATCTTCCTTTTTTCCGGTGAGAAAATGCCAGTTGGGGTTAGGTGCATCCTGAGTAAAAACGGAAGTACTTATGTTATGTGACCCGTCTTCATTCCTGGATAATTTTCCGTTGATCATCTTGCGTTCATATTCCTTTAATAGGGGTATACTGTCTGTCTCAGGCATGCAGGTGTGAGAAAGGAGCATGAATTCTTTTTCCTTTTTATACGCATCAAATACAAGACGCATATTGGCATTCATTTTCGGGCAAATTCCTTTGCAGGTAGTAAAAAAATAATTTACCACATAAACCTTATCCTCGGTATCTTTTTGTGTGATGGTTTTACCGTCCTGGTTTGTAAAACTGAACTCCGGCACTGCAGGATTTATAACTTTTAAAGGCGATGCTTTAAAATCATAATCCTTCATAGAAAAGGCAAAAAATGCCGCAACCAGCATGGTAAAAAAAATGAGATAGAACCACGATTTCTTACTTATTGTCATTTTATTATATTAATTGATCAGCAGAGACCGGATTGATCATGCAAAGGTACATTTCAATACGCACTGCGGCGTATTTCATAAATAATATTGCTGTAAATTGTCTGAAAAATAACTACATGAAAATATTACCGATACTGTTATTACAATTAGTTCTTTTCACAAATGCAGGTGCTCAAACCAAAGACGAAATGCTTATCCGCAGCGCTATGAATGAACAGACGGCTGCCTGGAATGCCGGTGATATGACCCGCTATATGAATACATACTGGAAGAGTGATTCGATTATGTTTATCGGTAAAAACATAGAATATGGTTGGGACAATGTTTTGAAAAACTATAAAAAATCATATCCTGATACGGCAGCAATGGGTAAGCTGAATTTTGAGCTGCTCAGCCTGAAGCGCCTTTCTGTGATGTATTATTCTGTAGTAGGTAAATGGTACCTAAAGAGAACCGCGGGAGATCAGAAGGGTGCTTTCACTTTACTTTTTAAGAAAATAAAGAACCGGTGGGTTATTGTACAAGACCACAGCAGTTAGGCTAGAGATCTATGTTAATGCTTTTCCATTTCTTTTTAAGATGCCTGAACAGAAAAAACACGCTTATAAGCAGGAGAATGTAATAGATATAGTTTTTCACAGAAGG
>JBGTJG010000037.1:0-8509 GCA_041745235.1 Ferruginibacter sp.
AGAAAATGATATTTCTGTTAAAGCCACAACAACCGAAAAGATGGGGTTTGCGGGGCGTGAAGAAGGGCTTTTCGCATCAGCCACGTGTCTCATTAAAAAAATATGATCCATGGAATACACCGTTAAGATAAAGATTGTTAATACTTCCGAAAATGAGCTGCCGCATTATGCTACGGCAGGCGCAGCAGGTATGGATATCAGGGCACATATTACTGATGCGATGATATTGCAACCCCTTGAGAGACAACTTATCCCAACCGGCATATTTATGGAGATACCATCGGGGTATGAAGTACAGATACGGCCCAGAAGCGGCTTGGCATATAAAAACGGCATTACCTGCCTTAATACGCCGGGAACAATAGACAGTGATTATCGGGGGGAACTCAAAGTATTACTCATTAATCTGAGCAATGAGTCTCAGACAATCAGTACGGGAGACCGAATAGCACAGTTAATAGTGGCTAAAGTTGAAACAGCCGAACTCACGTTAGTTCAGCAACTAAATGAAACCGTGAGAGCTGCAGGCGGTTTTGGCCACACCGGTAAATAAAATCCTATGAAAATATTATCTGCCTTTTTTTTAATATTTCTTTCGTTGCAATTTTCACAATGCCGATCAGGGAAAGCAATGATCACAAAAGCCATTGCACCTCGGGATACTTCGAATACCGTTCAGTCCAAGACTGCTGAAGATTCCATAATACTTATTCGTACTACAAAAGACCTGTTGCAAAAAAACAAAAGAGAATTCAGCACTTTTTCTGCAAAAATAAAAATGGACATAGATGATGCAAAAGGTAAAAAGCCTGACCTGCTCGCAAATGTGCGCATCATTAAAGACAGCATCATTTGGATCTCCATATCTGCTACGATACTTAATGTAGAAGTATACCGTGTATATATTACCCGTGACAGTGTTATTCTTCTGGACAAGCAGGCAAAGGAAGTACAATACCGTTCTCTGGATTACCTCAAGGAAATTGCTGATATACCTTTTGATTTTAAAACATTGCAGGATCTTATCGTCGGCGATCCTGTTTTTTTTAATGAAGAAAACATGATTGTAAAAAAATCCGATAATTTTTTATTAGTATCATCTACAGGGAAGGAGTTTAAAAATCTTATTACGCTGTCATTGCCTGATTATTTACTGCAGCACTGCAAACTCGATGATCTGGATGTGAGCAGAAACCGAACTGCAAGCTTTACTTATGATAATTATACAACTGCGGGAGGAATTCCCTTCTCTGCAAACAGGCAGATTATTGCTACTGAAAAAAATAAACTTGATGTAAGAATGAATTTCAAACAATTTGAGTTTAACAAAGAATTATCTGTGTCCTTTTCTGTACCCAAGAATTACAGAAGGAAATAACCACTATTTTTATCGAAGCCAAAAACTCGCATTGAGTCAATGTCGCTTCTAATGCGGTATCAACAAATCGATCAGAATATGAGGAGGATCCTGTTTTCTTTTATTATTTTTTATTTTGCTACAGTTACACTCCATGCGCAGACAAGAGAAGAACTGGAAAAACAGCGGCAGCAGCTGCGTAAAGAAATTGCCGAAACGCAGAAACTTCTGGATAACAATAAAGCGGAAACAAAAGGTAATCTTACCAAAGTCATCATTCTGTCTAATAAAGTAAATCTTCAGGACAGGGTAGTTGAAAACCTCAGTAAAGACCTGCAGATACTGGATAATAATATTTACACTATACAAAGAGACATTAATAAATATGACCGCCTGCTCGATACATTAAAACAGGAGTATGCAAAAAGCATGGTGTATGGTTACAAGAACAGGGGGAAATATGAATTCATGAATTTTATTTTTTCGGCTGACAATTTTAATGACGCAATAAAACGCGTTACCTATCTGAAAAGTTATAGGAATTACCGCGAAATGCAGGGTGAAAATATTCTTCGTACGCAGGAACTGCGTAGGAAAAGGCTGGAAGATCTTGGTGTTTCTAAAACCAAAAAAAATACAACTCTTAAAGTGCAGAGCAGTGAAATGTCCGCCCTTGAGCAACAGAAAGAGCAGCAGGAAAGGATTGTACAACAGCTCAAAAAAGAAGGAAAAGATCTGAATTCCCGAATAGCAGCAAAACAAAAACAAATGGCCAAAGTGGCGGCTGCAGTAAAATCAGCTATAGCTAAGGCCTTGCGTGAAGAAAATGACAGGCGTATAGCAGCAGCTAAGGCAGAGAAAAAAAGAAGGGATGATCTTGCCGCTGAAGAAAGATCAAGAAAAGCCGACTTGGCTAAAGGTAACTCCGCTGCACCGGGAAAGCCAACTGTACCCGCAAAAAGAACTCCTGTAAAAGAACCGTCAGCACCTCCGGAAAATAAAACATTGAATGCAGAAAATATTGCACTGAGCAACAGCTTTGAAAGAAATCGCGGAAGCTTACCCTGGCCGGTAGATAACGGTGCTGTCCTCATGCATTTTGGCCTTAACAAATTACCAAGCGGATCTACTTTTCAGAACAGTGCGGTTACCATTTCTTCACCTATCGGCACCACTGTGAAATCTGTATTTGACGGTATTATTATGCTCGTGCAGGAGCCGGAGGATGGAAAATTTGCTGTTTCTGTAAAACACGGGGACTATTACACTACGTACAGTAACCTGAGCAATGTAACTGTGAAGAAAGATCAGGAAGTTAAAACAGGCCAGGCATTGGGTAAAGTTGCACCCAACCTTGACGGTATCGGTTCAATTGATTTTTACAGCGCAAAAGGTTATACAGATCTTGACCCCGAGAAATGGTTGCGGCGCAGGTAGATCACTTCAGTACTTTTAAATAAAGTGCCTCATATTGAGGAACAATATTTTCAATGTCGAATCGCTGAGCCTGTTTGAGTGCATTAGCTTTAAAAACAGCAAAAGTTTCATCGTCCTTCAGGATCTTTATCGCATTACGGCTCATATCTTCCACATCCCCTACATTACTCATGTACCCGCAGAAACCGTTTATGATTATTTCCGGTAAGCCCCCGGCATTAGATGAAATAACCGGAACTTCCGCAGCCATAGCCTCCAGTGCGGCGAGTCCGAAACTTTCATATTCACTCGGCAAAAGAAAAAGATCGGCTATAGGCAAAAGATCCTCCATCTGTTCCTGCTTACCTAAAAATCTTATAGATTCTTTTTCAGTGCATTTCCTGGTCATTGATTCTATCTCGGGCCTCTCAGGGCCATCGCCAATGAGTAATAACTTTGAGGGGATCTCTTTTGCAATGAGCTGAAAAGTTTTTATTACATCTTCAACACGTTTTACTTTTCTGAAATTGGAAGCATGCACAATGATCCGTTCTCCGTCCGGGGCTATTAATTTTTTAAAAGCACTGATGGGTTTTTTGTGGAACCGTTTTACATCCACAAAATTGTGGATCACTTCGATCGGTTTATCAATTTTAAAATTTTTGTAGGTTTCTTCTTTCAGGTTATCAGAAACTGCGGTAAGCAGGTCGCTTTCTTCCATTGAAAATGTAACAACAGGTCTGTATGTTTTATCTCTTCCTACCAATGTGATATCTGTACCGTGCAAAGTAGTAATGACAGGAAGATGCTTGTTCTGCTTTGCAAGAATACATTTAGCCATATATGCTGCCGCCGCATGAGGTATTGCATAGTGGACATGCAGCAGATCGATGCTGTTATTCTTTACTACATCCACCATCGTACTGGCGAGGGCGGTCTCATAAGGAGGGAAATCAAATAAAGGATAAGTCGGCACACGAACTTCGTGATAAAAAATATTTGCATGAAACCCCCCCAGTCTAACGGGTTGCTGGTAAGTTATAAAATGAATGTTGTGACCTTTATCTGCAAGTGCCTTTCCGAGTTCTGTAGCTAATACTCCGCTTCCGCCGAAGGTGGGGTAACAAACGATTGCAATATTCATAAAGAAAATGCTTTAAATAAATTCGGAATGCAATGTAATGATTAAATAAACAGCCCGTTTTATTATCGCCCGGCAGGTTTAATGTTTAAGTTTGTAGCAAGTATTAAATTATGATTAAGAATTTCTTATTAATATCCTGCATTTTCATCTCTGCTGCATCATTTGCGCAAAACCGGTTATACAGTACCTCAGACAGTATCATTATAAAAAGAGCTGCAGATGAAATTATGCTGCGAAGTACTGCTTATGAAAACCTGCGCTATCTCTGTAAAAAAATTGGCCCGAGGCTCAGTGGCTCTGCCAATGCTGCCAAAGCGATTTCTGCTTCTGCACAAATGCTCCGGGCAGCCGGTGCGGATACAGTATATCTGCAGCAATGTACGGTGCCGCATTGGGTACGCGGCGCTAAGGAAACCGGATATTATATGGCCGGGGGGAAAAAACATTCTTTGAATTTGACAGCTTTGGGAAACAGTGAAGGCAGCAAAGGGAAACTTATTGAAGGAGAAATAGTAGAAGTAAGAAGTATGGCGGAATTGAAAAACATAAACAGCTCTGTAAAAGGGAAAATAGTATTTTTTAATATTGCGATGAACCCAACTTACATCAGAACATCTAAGGCATATGGTGAAAGCGGGGCGGGCCGAAGGGCCGGACCCGCAGAAGCTTCCCGTTATGGTGCAGTTGGCGTGCTTGTGAGGTCGCTGGCAAGTAACGCTGACGACCATCCTCATACAGGTGCTACTGTTTACAATGATTCCTTTCCCAAAATTCCGGCCGCTGCTATCAGCACGAATGATGCAAATAAATTAAGTAACCTGATTGGTGCGGGCGGGAAGCCACGGGGATATTTTAAAACCAATTCCGCTATGCTGGGAACGGTTACTTCTTACAACGTTATCGGAGAAATAAAAGGCGCAACATTTCCGGAGGAGATCATTACCGTAGGAGGCCACTTAGACAGCTGGGATCTGGGTGAAGGTGCACAGGATGACGGAGCCGGCGTTGTACAGAGCATAGAAGTGATCAGGGCAATAAAAGCTGCAGGCATTGTATCAAAACGAACGATCCGTGCAGTTCTGTTCATGAATGAAGAAAACGGCGGAGGCGGCTCAAAGGCTTACCTGCAGCAAGCTAAACAAAAAAAAGAGCGACATATTTTTGCTCTTGAAAGTGATGGCGGAGGATTTACGCCCAGAGGGTTCAGTCTTGATATGGCTGAAGAGAAAAAGCAGGTTATCAGATCCGCAGCACCTTTATTTTTGCCCTATGGTGTATATGATTTCAGTAATACCGGGAGCGGTGCAGATATTGGCCCTTTAAAAGAAATAGGAACTGCTCTGGCAGGATTACTTCCCGACAGTCAGCGCTATTTTGATATCCATCATGCCGATACTGACGTGTTTGAAGCAGTTAGCAAAAGGGAACTTGATCTGGGAGCAGTGAACATGACTGCGTTAATATGGCTCGTAAGTGAATATGGATTGTAAAATTTATCAGATTAAACATATTAGAGAGAGGTATGTATTTTGCTGATAAAATCAGATTGGAAATAACTCAAAGGAATAACTCAATTACTATTTAAAAATTTTTTATGGAAGATATCAGAATGACGGAGACTGTACATGTTAATCCTCCTGTCAGGAAGAAAAGCGGCGTGAGACGGTTCTTTATGAAATTTTCTTTTTTTATTATTTTGCTTTTAGGCATTTATATCTGGTGGCAATATTTTTATGTTTTCGGAGAAGGAGTGAAATCCGGATCACTTAATTATGTAGTAAAGAAGGGTAATGTATTTAAAACTTACGAGGGGAAATTGATACAGGATGGGCTTCGTTCCAAAATGCCGGGGAGCATTGGTTCTGAAACTTTTGAATTTTCTATTGTCAGTGACAGTATTGCAAATGTGTTAATGAATAACAGCGGTAAATCTTTTGATCTTCATTATAAAGAATATAAAAGCACTCTACCATGGCGCGGTTATACAAACTATGTAGTGGACAAAATAATAAGCATGAAAGATTCTGAGCAAAGGACATATTAGATACCTGCATATAATAAAAATATAGCCGGTTGCTTATGAAGCTCCGGCTTTGTATTTTTCCTCTCACCGACACTCATCGTTTGTATAGATTCATCGCCGGCGGTTATATTTACGGCTATACACAGCAACGTGTTATTCTCACATGATTTTAATATTGCCTCCGTCAATTGATTATTTCTGAAAGGCGTCTCAATAAAGATCTTTGTACTGTTATTTTTTTTGGAAGCAATTTCCAGCTCTTTTATTTTTTTTATTCTCTCACCGTTGTCAATGGGTAAATAGCCTGTAAATTCAAATTGCTGTCCGTTCATGCCGCTTGCCATCAAAGCAAGTAATATTGAGCTGGGACCCACAAGAGGCTTCACAGGATAATTTAATTTTTGAGCGACTGCAATGAGTATCTGTCCCGGATCTGCTACACCCGGGCATCCTGCTTCGCTGATTATTGCGATATTTTTTTTCTCGTTTATTTTACGTGTAAAATCATTTACCTGTTCCGGCTCTGCCTTATGTATGCCATACCATTCATAATCTTCTATCACGATGGAACTGTCCATCATTTTAAGAAACCGCCTGGCTGTTCTTTCGTTTTCCGCAAAAATAACATCGCAGTTTTTTACTGTATCAATCACATAAGAGGGTATAGTCTCAGATGCGTTTTCAGAAAGGACACACGGTATAAGATAGACTGCTGACATAATCAGAAAATAACCTGTTTTTCCCGCGCCTTATGGAGACTGAGCGTGGCTGCCACCACGGCATATGTAGGCGCAAGAAGCCAGCCTATCAGCGGAAGGAAGTGCATCATATAAAATACAAGGCCATTACCAATGGCCAGACCTTTATGCCTGCCGATAAACTCAATACTCTGAGAGGCAGACATCTTATTTCTTTCACTGCTGTAATCAAGCATCGAAAAACCAAAGTAGTAGCACTCAGTAAGCAGGGCCATCAGAGGGGCAATCCACCCTACGACAGGGATAAAGGAAAGTATAAGGATGGTTACCAGATAAACGGTTTGCCACAGCAGATTTCGTAATGCTATGGTGATTCCGCGGACAATATCTTTAAGCAACTGAGGCAAGCTGAACGGAAAATCCCTTCCTTCAATAATGCTCTCTGTTCTTTCACTCAGATAAGCGAAGACAGGTGAGCCGATAATAAGGAACAGGAACTTGAAAAGGGAAAAATAAAAAAGAAACAGTACCGCCATTATGATACCCTGGCCAACGATCACCAGTAAATTCAGCCAGCTTTCCTGCATAGTTTCCAGCCAGGCTTTCAAGCCGCTTTTCAGCAAAACATATTCTGTTATCCTCACACTTGAAATGCCGAAAAGGTACATACCTGCAATGAATAAAATACAGTAAAAAATACCCGGAATAAAGATCCATTTCCACAAACGGTGCTTTACAATGAAACGATGTGCATCAAAAAATGATTGGATAGAAATTATGATCTCTTTGAGCATCGACTGTTTTCAATGAAAGTGTAAATTCGTTTTAAAGTTACACAAAGAGAAATGAAAAAACTTTCACAGGCATTTTATAAGAGAAAAGATCCTGTTATAATTGCGAAGGAACTGCTGGGAAAAATAATTGTCACCGATGCTGAGGATGCTGTAACAAGTATACGCATTGTGGAAACGGAAGCGTATGTGGCCGGTAAAGACAAAGCTTCACATGCTTACAATGGCAGGCGCACTGCACGCAATGAACACATGTATTCACAGGCAGGAACGGTGTATGTGTACATCTGCTATGGCATGCATACCATGCTCAATGTGGTTACTAATGATAAAGATATTCCGGATGCCATTCTGATAAGAGCGGGGCAGCCGCTGGAAGGCACAGATAAAATGTTGGAGAGAACAGGGAAAAAAATGTTGGACAATACATTGACTAAAGGCCCGGGAAACCTTGCAAAAGCCCTAGGGATAACAAAATCACATTCGGGATTTTTATTCGGGGAAAATCAAATTGAAATTTATGATGATGGTTTTAAACTGAAGAAAGAAGAAATCGGCACAAGCAAAAGGATCGGTGTAGATGGTGCGGGGGAAGATGCTTTGCTGCCTTACAGGTTTTATTTAAAAGGAAATAAGTTTGTAAGCGGACGGCCCGTAGTATAAAATATAAGGATCGGTTGCAGCAAAAAAAATCATCGCCGGGCGATGATCAATGTTTTATTTAAAACTCTGTTAGAAGCGGGGGCAAGGAATACCTTTAACTTCGGATTTACGCTTTATATAAATTAGAGAAAATTCTGAACCGCCTCTGCTTTGTGTGGCAGTTTTTAAACTGCTCACGTTTACATCGTAGCTGGCACCGATACGCAATCCGCCAATTTCTAAGCCGACGTACGGAATAACGGCATCGTTGAAACGTAACCACGAACCTACAAACAAACTCGAGGGATTAACTTCATCACCGTTCAGGTTATAAGAAAGCGCACCACCAAGTGTGGTTTCACTTGCTTTGCTCTGGCGCTGGTGAATTATGGAAGCATTCAGGCTGAGGACATCTGATAATGGAACAGAACCCCCGCC
>JBGTJG010000038.1:0-9762 GCA_041745235.1 Ferruginibacter sp.
AATAGCATTATGGCGAAAGAACATAAATACTCCGCAAAGATCACATGGACGGGCAATACAGGTAAGGGTACAGAATCCTATCGCGGTTATGAACGCAGCCATGAAATTACAATAGATAATAAAAAAACAATAGAAGCTTCTTCTGATCCCGCCTTTATGGGCGATGAAGAAAAACATAACCCGGAAGATCTGTTTTTATCTTCTTTGTCTTCCTGTCATATGCTATGGTACCTCCACCTTTGTGCCGATGCAGGGATCGTTGTTACCGCTTATACGGATGAAGCCACGGGAATAATGACAGAAGATGATGCCGGTGGCGGACGATTTGCTGAAGTTATTTTGCGGCCTTTTGTAACAATCGATAGTGATCTCAATATTACCAAAGCTGCCAAGCTTCATGACGAAGCAAATAAAAAATGCTTCATTGCAAATTCATGCAATTTCCAGGTGAGGCATATTCCTGTAATAAATGTGGTGAAGTCCTGAGCGAAACGATTCGAATATTTCCCGTTTTAAATCTTTTTAAAAGTAAGCAGGCTGTCATCGGGCAAATACAGAACTAATTTACCGTCTTTAAAATAATAATCAACTAATTTGCCACTTATCTGAGCTCCCAGTATATTGCCGATATTCTTTTTTTCGCAGGCCATTTCAGTTACTGCGATCGGCGAAAATTTTATCCTATTGCCCTGCACTTCCATTTGTCCGCTCAGGGAGTTGCAGCCATCATTGCCTGTTATTCTTCCTTTAGTTATATCCAATTCAAAAACCGGTACACGATTATACTCTGCCGGATTTATTGGCGTGTTACCTATTTTTTCCAAGAGCCATTTATTGCTGAGCATAACATCTCCCAAAAATTTTCCGCAGCCGGTATAAGAACGGGTGTTAAATGTTACACTAACCTGCTTCTTATATGCTTCTTTATCACCGGGCAGGCTGCAACCTTTTTCCGTTACAGTAATAGTTATTTCACCGCCCGTTATTTTTCCGGAAAAAATACTTCGGCCGGTTGTAATTTCTTTTTTAAGTTGATTATAAGCGGTTTTCAAAGAGAGGCCATCTTCTGCAGAAAAACCAACCGTATCATCATAATTCATACGCAGCTTCCATTTTACCGGAACATTCCCTTCACCGAAAAAATCAATTCCCTGTTGCAACATATTTCGCAGGTCCTGCGCCACCTGCGGATCTCCCTGTGGGTTGGGCTGCGCCTGGGGAAGCTTTTCTTTAGAAGATTTACAACAAGCTAACCACGTACATACAATAACCAAGTAAACAATAATTTTCATCCTATAAAGTTACCTTATATTTTCAATTTCCCTTCCACACCGTCATCCATAGTTTTGCCTGTCACAATAGACGCAGCAATTTTAAGAAGTTGTACAGCTTTATTGTGCTTTGTATCCCAATATTCACATGTCTCGGGTTTTACACTGATCAGTGTAAGATCAGGATCTTCGGCACCCCCCTGGAACCAGGTTTTCGCCCACACACTCCAGAGTTCTTTAATCTTTTCCCTATCCTCAGAAATGGTAGCCTTGCCGTAAATGCTGAGGTATTCGCTGCTGCCGTTATTAGCAAAGAACAATTGCACATCCGGAACTTCTTCTACCTCACGATTCTTACCGGATGAATCTGCACTGAAGAAATATAACGTGCCGTCATTATCTACTCCCTGAAGCGCCATTGGCCTGCTTGGCATTGGTCGAGTATCAGCATATGTGGTGAACATACAGATCCTTGCACTTTCTGCGAGGTCTTTTAATTTGTTGATGGCTTCAGTGCCTTCATAATTTTTGATATGGCCTTCTTCGTCGTGTTTGGGATCCTGCATAAAATAGTTTTTCTTAAAAGTATCAAATCTTATACCTGATATTTAGGGCACAGTTTGAGTGTCCAAAATTCATTTCTGACAGATTAAGCGAATCGGTTATTTTTACAGTTATTAATTGAAACCAAATGAAATTATTTGTATCAATAGTGGCAGTGTGTTTTTTGTCATGCAATACGACCAGGCAGCTAGCCAATTCCGCGACTGAATTACCGAAAAACACCAGCCTTAACGGTAAACTGTTTTCTTCCCTTTTTCATCAAAGGGCTGCAGAATACAGGGCCTTGTGCCTGCAGGGGTATAACATTGCACGCATGCGCATTGATAGCTATAAACCGATTACAAATAAGCCTTTAGCTATTATTACGGATATAGACGAAACAATTTTAGATAACAGTCCCTATGCCGTCCATCAGGCTTACAATGGCAAAGAATATGATACCCAAAGCTGGTACGAGTGGACGGAAAAGGCTGCTGCTGATACGATGCCCGGCGCCGGTGCGTTTCTTAGTTATGCAGCTTCTAAAAATGTTAGAATATTTTATATCACTAACAGGGACGAAAAAGAAAAGGCCGCTACGATCAGAAATTTGCAGCGCTTCAACTTGCCGGATGCAGATGAAGCACATTTTTTCGGCAAACAAAATATTTCCAGTAAAGAATTAAGAAGGCAACAGGTAATGCAGGGACATGAAGTAATTCTGCTGATGGGAGATAACCTGGCAGATCTCAGTTCTCTGTATGATAAAAAAACAGAAGAAGAAAGAAGATCAAACACTGACATTTTAGCAGCAGAATTCGGGAAAAAGTTTATCATTTTTCCGAATGTGAATTATGGAGATTGGGAAAGCAGTATGTATAAATACAATTATAAACTCACACAGATGCAGAAAGATTCTGTAATTAGAAATGCGTTAAAGAATTATAATTAACTTAATTCGTTAAGATCATGAGATATCTTTTGATGATTTTATTAACTGTTTATTTTCTGAATTCTGCTGCACAGGACAGGCAACATATTAAATCGCTTACCGATAAAATAAACCATGCAGCAAATGATGCTCAAAAAATAGCTTTGTTATCGGAATTGGCTGAGTATTATACTGTATACAATTTGGGAAACAAAGGTGATTCCCTCCTCCAAAAAGCGCTGATGATCGCTGAGTTTTCAGACGACCGCAGTGCAATAATGCGGCTTCTGATTAATAACAGTGTAACGGGACTTACTTCCCGCAGTAATCAAAAAACTTTTGAGAAAGGTGTCACAATCATTCAGAATGGCCTCCGGTACGCTCAGGACATCCAGGATAGTCGTTTGGAAGCGCTTGCATATATTCGGCTTGCTTCCATACACCGCAAAAAGCATTTATTGGACGATGCACTTCAATATACAGCGAGAGCAGTTACTGCATTGGCTGATACCAAAGATGCTGATTCAGTTAAAATAGAATTGTTTTTGGAACTCGGAGACATTTACCGTGCAAAGTCAGAGCCGGTACCGGCATGCAAAAATTATAATAATGCTTTTGAGATAGCCTACAGGCAAAAAAACAGTCTTTCCGAATCGGACATTTACCATCGATTTTCGGGATTATACAGATCATTTCATGATGATGAAACAGCAAAGGATTATTTGCTGGAAAGTCTCCGCCTTAATGTTGCAAATAACAATACTCAGGGAGTAGTTGCTGATTATCTTGGCCTGGCTAAAATAACAAATGAACGTGAGTATATAGAAAAAGCCGCAACGCTGGCGGAAAAAATGAAATCAGCTAAATATATCATGCAGGCCAGGCTCCTTATGTATTACTGGTACATGGTGGTGGGGAAAAACAGTACGGAAACGTTTAATTTTTTAGATGCTAACCCCGGGATTGTACAGTATTTTCTAAATGCGAATCGTTCCGGTTATGTTTGGGAAAAAGGAAGTATTTATAAGTACGGAGGAAATTACGATTCTGCCCTGACGTATTTCCGTGCCGCAGAGGCTGACATGATTGCGGCCAACAATCCCGGAATTTTAATAGATACTTACAATACAATCGGAGAGACATATCTCCAAAACGGAGACACAGCTAATGCAAGAAAGTATTTAGAAAAAGCATTTATTGAAGCAAAACGGCTTAACCGCTTACCGGTCATAGTGAGTGTTGGCGGTCTGTTAGGTGAGCTTGCTGCAAAAAACTCAAATTATGCTAATGCATATTATTATGCTATTCGTGCAGACTCGGCGAATAAGCTCGTACTTGAAAATGCTGCAAAGGACAAAATTGCTTTGCTTGGGATAGACCGGGAAAATAAAAAGAGAGAAGCTGACAGGTTAGAGCTTGCTAATAAGACTTCAAGAAAACATAACCTTCAGATAATGGCAATCACTGTGCTGATCACTGCTTTTTTTGGCCTTTTACTTTTCATAGGTATGTTTGAAGTTTCAAAAACAACTATAAGGGTACTTGGTTATTTTGGCTTCATTTCTCTTTTCGAATTTATAATTCTTGTTCTTGATCATCCGATTATTGAATTCACACACGGAGAACCTTTAAGGATCTGGGGCATAAAGATTCTGCTCATAGGAATGCTGGTTCCTATACAGCATTACCTGGAAAGAAGGCTGATAACATATTTGGAGAGCAGGGAATTGGTAAAAGCCAGAAAAGGATTTTCAATCAAAAATTGGTGGCGGCCAAAACAGGTATCCCCTTCTCCCGGAAATGATATTGCAGCATAATAGATATTTAAACTTTCACATTCAGGTTGTAAAAAAGCACAGGCATATCCTGTGCTGTGTATATGGTATTTAAAATTCAGGTTCGTTAGAATTACTCCTTTGCCGCAATATCGCAATTTGTTGGCAGAGGGCATAAAACATCGCGACCCTTCATATTAGGATCTCCGGCCGTAAAAAACTCTGAAATATCTAAATATACTTTTGCACTATCGTGGTCGGTTACTTGAACTATTACAGTTAATTTATTTTCTGAATTCGCTCCCATAATAAACATAACTCGCTTTCCCAGTCCAGCTAAATAGGCCATATTGATCGAGTTCATGGTAATCAGCTGGATTAGATTGGAATCCAAATTATTTTTGACTACTTCCTTATAATGTTTTTGCATTTCTAGGACTTTACGAAGTGGAATTGTATCACTATAAAGGGCTATTAAATCTTTTTTATTTTTTTCTTTTTTTGCAGTTGTGTCTGATACAATGACATCTGTTTTCTGAGATTTATCCTCGCAGGAGGTAAAGAATAAACATGCAATTGCCGGAAATAAAATAATTTTTTTCATGAGTTTAGTTTTTGGTTAAGTGTTAGAATAATAACACAGGGGCGGGATAAAAAATAAATCTAATATTTTTTTTGAACAAACCATTAAATAGGAGGAAATTTTATGGAGTTTAATGGATACAAGATCAGAAAGCCTCTTTCAAATTTATGTTACATTCTGATTATGGATACTGCATACAATCCTCGGGCGAATAAATACACATAACCTCAGTTTAAAAATCTATTTGAAATCTTTTTTCATTGTCATACATCAGTTTCCCTTCTTCATTGAAATAGCCTTCAGTATAAAGGAACAGTCTTGGTACTTGATTATAAAAAAAGTTCTGCGTTTTATTATAATACCAAGTTTGGATAAATTCAACTTTAGAAACTCCGGTAAATAAAGGTTCCTTCAGAAATTTCTTATTCATAAGAAAATTACCTGAAGCATCATATACCGGCACATATACAGAATCTGCATATGCTGTAATAACCTCTTTAGATATCCTTTCCTTTGTGCGCAAATCGGTAAGTGAACTATAACCTTTAGTCAGGGAAAACAATAAATTATTAGTCAACCCCACATCAAAATTCTTTTTAAGCAGATGATTCTCATAAAAATAAACTGCCGTTGGTTGTTTTGTCAGGATCACACGTCTGTTTCCTAATTCAACAATTTCATCACCTCTCGCATTAACTTTTTCACCGTAATAATTTAATGCCGTGTAGGAAAGCGGGGATCGGACTGAGAATTTACTATCGGACGCTGAACTTTCATAGTCCACACCTGCGGAAATAACCTGAGATTGTAATTTGTGATCCTTGATATAAAGGATCTGTTGAAAACAAAGACTGTTTAAAGCAAGAGAACGATCGGTGTTTTCCTTAAGAAATTCGATCCGGGGATGCACCTCGGTAAAGTGATCATCAAATTTTTTAGTGAAAAAACTATTAAGAGGAGTAGCAGGAGTAAAAGTTATATACGATTTTATATTGCCCGTCCTTTGGGCCTCCGATAAATAATCCGTTATGGAAAATTTCGTCGTTTTACTTTTCGGAAAGTTATAGTGGGATTCAATCTCAGTTGCCCAAATTATATCAGGCCTGTTTACAAATAAATTGTATTTGCGGGGTTGTATTGAAGAAAAACCTGTTTGGGCAATTAGAGTGAAGGGTGAGAATGCAAATAAAAAGATTATACTTATTAATCTCATTTCAATCTGCTTTTTCTCAGTATAAAATCCATTTAAATCACTCTGGTCCCGTCAAAATTCTCCAGCTCCTTACTCACCGCGTTTAAAAAAGTAGAACCCAAAGCACCATCAATAATTCGGTGATCATAGCTCAAAGAAATATACATCATGTGCCTGATGCCTATTGTATCACCCTGCGGCGTTTCTATCACCATCGGCCTTTTCTTAATGGCACCCACAGCCATTATCGCTACCTGCGGTTGATTTATAATAGGAGTACCCATGATGCTGCCGAAAGTACCTACGTTAGTCAATGTGAAAGTACCACCCGTTGTATCATCCGGTTTGAGCTTACCGGTGCGGGATGCATTGGCAAGGCCATTTACCTGTTTGGTAAGGCCGGTAAGATTGAGTTGATCTGCATTTTTAATTACGGGCACGATCAGATTCCCCGAAGGCAGGGCAGTAGCCATACCAATATTGATGTCTTTTTTTACAATGATCTTATCACCGTCCACAGAACTGCTGAGCCACGGATATTTCTTTATGCATTTTACGATCGCTTCTATGAACAGTGGAGTGAATGTTATCTTTTCACCTTCTCTTTTTTCAAAATCTTTTTTCACTTTTTCCCGCCATAAAACAAGATTGGTCACATCACATTCTGCAAAGCTCGTTACGTGCGGACTTGTCTTCACACTATCCACCATATGCTTGGCAATAAGCTTGCGCATGCGATCCATTTCTATTACTTCCACATTGCCCGTATAAACAGCCGGCATATTATTACTGCTGCTTGCTGCAGCAGGTGCTGCAGAAAGTACGACTGCCTGTTGGCTTTGCGGTGCTGCCTGTTGTTGCGGTTGTGCCGCCGGCGCATTACCCGCACCTTTATTTCCTAAGTAAGAAATGATATCTTTTTTGCTCACCCTGCCATCCTGCCCCGTGCCCGGAATGTTTTCCAGTTCGCTCATGCTTATACCTTCACTCTGCGCTATATTTAAAACCAGCGGAGAGTAAAAACGAACGCCGTTGCTTTGGCCCGTGTTTATGTTTTCAGCAGGCACATAAGGTATATCTTCTACGATCTTTGCCTCTTCATATTCGGGTTTGGACGGGGTAGCGGCAGGTGCAGCAGAAACTGTTTCAGCAGCGCCGGTCCTTATTTTTGCGATCACTGTCCCTATGGGTACCACATCGTTTTCGTTGAATAAAACTTCTTCAATTACCCCTTCAGCGGTAGAAGGTACTTCACTGTCCACCTTATCGGTCGCAATATCAAGAATGGTCTCATCCTGCGCCACTTTATCACCGGCCTTTTTATGCCATTTCAGAATGGTCGCTTCCATGATACTTTCCCCAAGCTTCGGCATTATAAGGTCTACTACGCTCATATAAATGAAGTTATTTTATTAAGAGGCAAATGTACGGGATAATGAATAATTGAGTTTATACACTTGGGGGCTGTCAGCATCGTATAATAATCAACTTCAGTCCGGGCTATTCGCTGTACCTCCGCTACGCTGCGGTGTCGCTACAATCCCGCAGCCCTTCATCAGAATACCCCTGATCAGCTTTAATAGTGCTTTGCACAAAAAAATGTTCATTCAGTTTATATTTCTTCTTAACGCCTTTCCGCCCCTGCCTGCCGGCAGGCAGGTTCACGGCTAATTTCTTCATAATCCGCCAACCTTTTTCCCCTTTTTTTTTCTTCTTCCTTCTTTTAGCCAAAAAACTTCGTGCCTTAGCGTCTTCGCGGTTCACTCATCTTCCAGAACAAACTTCCGCAACATATTCATCGCATTCAATGCCGTGAAACGAATATTCCTCTCCCTGTCAAACCGAAAATGATATTTATGTGTATCCAATCTTTCTTTGTTCCCTACACAAACCCAAACTGTACCCACGGGCTTATCCGGCATACCGCCATCCGGCCCCATTATCCCTGAAACAGCAATCGCATAATCCGATCCTATATTTTTCAGTATTCCTTTCGCCATTTCTTTTACGACTTCTTCACTCACTGCACCTTTAGTTTCCAACAGTTCTTTTTGAACACCCAGTAGATCTTCTTTAGCACAGTAAGAATAACTCACAACACTACCATCATAAAATCGGGATGCCCCCGCCACGGATGTAAGCAAATGTGCAATATAGCCACCAGTGCAGCTTTCGGCAGTACACATTGTTTTGCCTTTTGATTGCAGAAGATTTCCCAAAGTTTTTTCCAAAGGTTCATCCGCATTGGAAACCATAAATTCTTTTACCAATTCCTGCAAAGCTGAAAAACGATCTTCAACTATTTTATCAGTTGCAGCCGCATCCGTTCCTGAAGCCGTAAGCCTCATTCTCACCATACCATAACTCGGCAGGTAAGCAAGCTTTATATTTTCCGGTAAAGCTTCTTCAAAATCCTTAACCATATCTGCTATAAAACTTTCTCCCACACCCGCAGTAAGTAATGTGCGATGCGTAATATGCGCCGCAACGAATTTCTTCTGCAACAGCGGAATTACATCATCCGTCATCATACCCATCATTTCATGCGGCACGCCCGGCATGCTGATGAAAATTTTTTCCCTGCCTTCTGATGTTTGATTAAACATCATTCCGGGTGCAGTACCTCTTTTATTTTGTATCACGGTGCACACATCCGGTACTTCACCCTGTTTCAGGTTTCTATCTGTAAGTGGCCGTTTAAAAATATTTTCAAAAAGATTTCTTACGTTATCAAGCGCTGCGGTGTCCATAATTAGCTTGCCACCGAAATATTCGCAGAGCAAAGGCTTAGTTATATCATCAGCAGTTGGGCCAAGGCCACCTGTGAGCAGAATAATATCTGCATGTTTTTTTTCTTCATTAAGCGCATTAATAATTTGCTTTTTATCATCTCCAACTGCTACCCGTCGGCAAACAGCAAAACCGGCGGAGTTAAGTTCACGGGCTATAAAGCCACTGTTGGTATCTGTAACCTGGCCTATCAGTAATTCATCACCTATGGTTATAATTGATGCGTAGATCATGGTGCAATTTATAAAAGGACAGATCGGTTCTTCAAAATTATTTAAGACTAGTCTATTTGTAATCTTGGTTAACTTTAAAATATAATCATCATGTCACTAAAAACCATCAGCGACAGGCTCACAGAACTTTGCCGCAAAGGAGAATTTGAAACAGCCCGGAAAGAATTATTCTCAGAAGATGCGGTAAGCATAGAACCCTATGCCACACCGGAATTCGGAAAGGAAACTGCTGGTTTAGTTACTATTCTTGCTAATGGCCGAAAGTTTGACGAAATGACTGAAAAAATTCATATGCCGGAACTAACTGATCCGCTCATTGCCGGGAATAGTTTCGCCTGCACCATTCACATGGACATGACCATGAAGGGGAAGGAAAGAATTGATATAACTGAACTCTGCATTTATAAAGTAAAGCATGGAAAAATTACAGAAGAAGCATTTTAT
>JBGTJG010000039.1:0-7478 GCA_041745235.1 Ferruginibacter sp.
GCCATGGTGTTGCCCGATTGAGTGGGTATGTGAGGCTTTGGGAGATCAAGCGGATAAACGCCACGCCGGTAATGAAAATCATTCATGAAACTCCATCCACCGCAGTAGTTGACGGTGATGCCGGCCCCGGCCTCGTTGTAGCACCTTATGCCATGCAGGTAGCAATCGATAAAGCAAAAAACGTGGGCACAGGCTGGGTGAGCGTACAAAACAGTACCCATTTCGGCATTGCCGGGCATCATGCCATGCAGGCATTGAAAAATGATATGATTGGCATCGTAATGACCAACGCATCAGCTTTGGTAGCGCCCACTTTTTCCAAGCAAAAGATGCTGGGTACCAATCCTATCGCAGTAGCTATTCCTGCAGGAAAAGAACAGCCATTTGTAGCTGATTTTGCTACGACAACTGCGGCAAACGGGAAACTGGAAATTCTTCAAAGAAAAAATAAACCGGTGCCGCGGGGCTGGGTACAGGATAAACATGGTGAACCAAGTACGAATGCGCATGAATTAAAAGATGGCGGTTCGCTATTGCCACTGGGCGGGAACCGTGAGGGCAGCAGCCACAAGGGATATATGCTGGGCAGCATTGTTGATATTTTTTCAGCAGTGCTAAGTGGTGCCAATTTCGGTCCATGGGTACCGCCCTTTCCCGCTTATTTACCTATGCCGGTCGGCATGCCCGGCAAAGGGATCGGCCATTTTTTTGGCGCTATGCGGATAGATGCTTTCCGCCCGGCTCTGGACTTTAAAGATGATATGGACAAATGGATAAATGCTTTTAAAAATGCTGCACCGGTAAACGAAGCTCAAAGGGTCATAATCCCCGGTGAACCTGAAACCGGGATAGAACAAAAACGGATGGCTGAAGGAATCCCTTTGGTAAAAGATGTAGTTGATGATCTAAAGGCTTTGGGAGAAAAATACGGAGTGATCTTTTAATAAAAAAACGCCCCAAAGGGCGTTTTAAAAAATGTATTTACTCAATTAAATAATGATCATAGAATCTCCGTAACTGAAAAAACGATACTTTTCTTTAATCGCTTTTTTATATGCTTCCATCATCAGGTCATAACCTGCAAAGGCACAAGCCATAATAAGTAAGCTAGTTTTAGGCAGGTGGAAATTGGTTACCAATGCATCGGCAATATTGAATTTGTAAGGCGGGTGAATGAAATGATTCGTCCAACCTTCTGACGGCTTCAGCAATTGCTGTGCGGTATAAGAAGTTTCCATTGCCCGCATTGTCGTTGTACCGATAGAACAAATTCTTTGTTTGCTCTGCTTGGCTTTATTTACGATCTCACACGCAGTTTCCTCTATTTTATAATACTCCGCATCCATTTTATGCTTGCTCAAGTCCTCCACTTCTATCGGGCGGAATGTTCCAAGCCCGGTATGAAGCGTAACTTCTGCGAAACGAACACCTTTTATTTCAAGTTTCTTGATAAGCTCTTTACTGAAATGTAGCCCTGCAGTCGGTGCAGCTACCGCACCTTCATGCTTTGCATAAACGGTTTGGTATCTTTCTTTATCTTCTTCTTCGGGTTTGCGCTTTATATATTTTGGCAATGGTGTTTCACCCATAAAGTCCAGCATCTTGCGAAATTCTTCATCTGTACCGTCCCAAAGAAAACGGATCGTTCTGCCACGGCTGGTGGTATTGTCTATTACTTCTGCAACCAGCTCATCACTTTCGCCGAAATACAATTTGTTACCCACGCGTATTTTACGGGCAGGATCTACGATCACGTCCCAAAGTTTGTTGGTTTTATTTAATTCACGAAGCAGGAAAACTTCAATTTTTGCACCTGTTTTTTCCTTGCGGCCATACATGCGTGCCGGGAAAACCTTAGTGTTATTCACTACAAACACATCCTTGTCATCAAAATATTCCTGGATGTCGTTAAAATGGCGATTCTCCATATTGCCTGTCTTGCGGTCAATGACCATCATTCGGCTGTCTTCTCTTCTTTTAGCGGGATTTTGGGCGATTAAATTCAGGGGGAGATCGAAGGTAAACTGGGATAATTTCATGCAGTAAGAAATAATTTAGATTATTAATTACATGCCGTGCAAATGAATATTTGCTGAGAATAAGCCTTTTTTGCAAAGGCACTTATCATGTTACGGCATGATTTTAAAGTGTGCAAAGATACGGATTCGCACTTGATATTAATGTATCAATTTTGTGCCCGGAATAGCGTTTAGCAATTCTTTTGTATAAGTTTCTTTCGGGGCAAAAAATATCTCATCAGCAGTGCCTGTTTCCACAATCTTACCTTTTTCCATTACAATTACCCGGTCGCTTATATAGTGAATCACTGAGAGATCATGGGAGATGAATATAGAAGTAAAATTATATTTGGCTTTCAGATCATTAATTAGATTAAGTACTTGGGCCTGCACACTTACGTCCAACGCCGATACACTTTCATCAAAAATTAAGAAATCAGGATCAAGAGCAAGCGCACGGGCAATACAGATCCTTTGGCGCTGCCCGCCACTGAATTGGTGCGGATAGCGATTAAGCATATCACTTTTCATATTTACCTGTTCCAGCAGATCCGCTGCCTTTTCCTGTCTTGCATGCTTATTTGCTGTTCCATGCACTTTCATCGGCTCCATGATGGCTTCGCCAATGCTTAACTTCGGATTGAGAGAACCATAAGGATCCTGAAATACAATTTGCAGATCTTGGCGGATAACCCGCATTTCTGAAGCAGAGCAATTTGAGATATCCTTGCCACTGAAAATGATTTTCCCCGCATTAGGTTTTACCAAGCCGAGAATGGCACGGCCAAGGGTTGTCTTACCGCAACCGCTCTCCCCCACTAAGCCGACAGTTTCGTTTCTTTTCACTGTAAAACTCACATCATCTACTGCATTGTAAGTAGCAGTCACTTTGCCGAAAAGATTTTTCGCCGCCGGAAAATAAACTTTTAAGTTTTCGACTTTCAAAACCATTTCAACCTCTTTTGAAGAATTAATCTTGGCCGGAGGCACATGATTGCCGGCAGAAATATTTTCTTCTCCTTTTTCCGAACCCATAATTTCACCAATCACGGGAAGCTTTTTACCTTTGCTTATCGGGGAAGGTTTGCAAGCTATCAAAGCCTTCGTATAATCATGCTGCGGCTTTGCAAGCACCGCTGCTGCCTCGCCCTTTTCTACCAATTCCCCTTTGTACATCACTGCTATTTCGTCTGCTACATCAGCTACAAGGGAAAGATCATGCGTGATCAGTAAAATGGCGAGGTCATTTTCGGCCTGCAAGTTTTTAAGCAGCAGCAAAATATTTTTTTGAACCCTTACATCTAAAGCTGTTGTAGGCTCATCAGCAATAAGCAGCGCCGGGTTACAGCTCATGGCCATAGCTATCATTACCCGTTGCTTTTGCCCGCCGCTTATTTCATGCGGGTATCGCTTCAGCATTTCTGCCGGGCGTGGTAATTCTACTTTCGTGAAAAGTTCTATAGTTTCGGCTCTTGCCTGTTGTTTGGATAATTTTTTATACAGCATCAATGATTCCATTACCTGCGCACCGCAAGTGTGCACCGGATTTAGCGATGTCATAGGCTCTTGGAAGATCATCGCAATTTTGTTTCCCCTTACTTTCCTAATTACGTCCTGAGAAAGGCTAAGCAAATTTTCTGTACCCTTGCCATCTTCGCTGAACAACATCTCACCGGTAACATTCGCCTGCTTTGGCAGCAATTGCATAAATGATAAAGCGGTTACAGATTTCCCTGAACCGCTTTCACCTATCAATGCCGTTATTTTCCTGCGTGGAATATTAAAGGAGATATTTTTAACTGCGTCTGATGTGCCGTTTTCCTGAGCAAAAGAAACAGAGAAATTTTTTATTTGAACAAGTGGCAGCATTTTAAGCGAACAATATTTTTACGGTCAGCCTGAGTTTGTCGAAGGCGGTCCACCAATTAATAATCGGCTTCGACAAGTTCAGCCTGACATTCGGATCTTTTTTATATTCTTTTAACGCCTTTCCGACTTCCCGGCTATTCACTTAAAATTTCAAATGCCTCACCGTATTCCCGTCATTTATCAACTGCTTCAAGGAATCAATGCCGATCCTCAAATGCCGCTCTACATAATTTTCCGTAACAGCTTTATCGCTTTCCGCAGTCTTTACACCTTCCGGCACCATTGGGCTGTCACTCACCAACAGCAATGCACCCGTTGGAATTTTATTGTAAAAACCTACCGTAAATATCGTAGCCGTTTCCATGTCTATCGCATAGGCCCGCACCTTTTGGAGGTATTCTTTAAACACTTCATCATGCTCCCACACGCGGCGGTTGGTGGTGTAACAAACGCCTGTCCAGTAGTCCTGCTCATGTTCCCTTATGGTTGTAGAAATCGCTTTTTGCAACGCAAACGCCGGCAGCGCCGGCACTTCTGCGGGGAAATAATCATTACTCGTACCTTCTCCCCTTATCGCCGCTATGGGTAAAATAAGGTCACCGAGTTTGTTTCTCTTTTTCAATCCACCGCATTTTCCTAAAAACAAAACAGCTTTCGGTTTAATTGCAGTCAGCAGATCCATAACCGTAGCGGCACCCGGGCTACCCATCCCGAAATTAATGATCGTAATATTATTCGCTGTGGCGCACTGCATCGGCTTTGTAGCATCTGCAATTTCCACATTGTTCCATTGCGCAAACATGTTTATATAATTGCTGAAATTAGTGAGCAAAATATACTCCCCGAAATCTTTTAACGGTTGCCCCGTGTACCTCGGCAGCCAATTTTCTACTATGTCTTCTTTTGTCTTCATGAAATTACAATTCGGTTAAAATTACGGAAAACCTTTTTAAAGCTTTGGGGCTGTGGGCAGCGGAGCCCTGATCAGCATTTGTCCCCCGCCCGCCTGCAATCTTTTTGCTCAAAGCCAGCAAAAAGGATTTCCGTCTAAGCGGGGCAGCCCGTGGAGGATATATCATTGGTCAACTTTTATCGCAGTAGTTTATTTGCACATTATTTTTTATCTTGCTCAGAAAGTTAAAAGCGAATTTAACCTCCGCAAATCAGCGAGTTGATAGAAATATACTGACACCTTTCAAAAACTTCTTATGGACTTTGAACAATTAATCATTAGATACTTTGAGATAGAAGAAGTATTGAGAAACAAGAGTAACAGCCTGAGTGAATTTGAAATAGAGAAATTGAAGACGGAGCATGAAACCATGTACTCTAATTTCTTTGAAACATTTATGATTGTGAAAGTTCAACTTGGACTTGACCCTGAATTGAGATGTCAGGAGTGGTTAAAAAAAGAATATGATCAAATTATTGAAATGAAAAAATTACTTAATTATGATTAGAAGAATGATTTATAATAAATTCTTAAATTGATTATTATGGGACTATTTAACCTATTTAAAGCAAACAAAAATCCTGATATTCTAAAGGACACTGAAAAAGAAACCTCAAAAAAGTTGTGTAATATTTTCTTACAAGTACAAAATAGACAAGAACAAGGAATAGAAGACAATATCAAAACTTTGGCATTTAGAATTTACCAACATTCCTTTCATAGAGCAGGCATTCCATTTGTAAATGTTTTGGATTTTGCAGACCCTATAAAAATGGTTAACAGCATGATGATGAAACCTAGCCCAATGGCATATATAGCCTTCCACAAGTCTATCATTAACGGTTTAGAATTGATTGTTGCTGATAACAGAACCCGCACAACCAATATAGAACAGTCTTCTGTAGATATTTCGACCCTTCAACTTCTCAAAATGTTCACTGAGAATCTTCCCCAATTCATAAAGTAACTTACTGAATCAAGGAAGTGGAATTTGGTCGTATATAAAAATATCAGATGCTTACCCTAAATGATATAAGAGAATATTTAATTGATAATCGTAAAGAATATCAAAGATTAAAGGCACCAGAATATCCTGACTTCTTAGCCAATACAATCTATTTTTTGTATGGCCGACTTCTTGGATTTATTGAATATTATAAATTCAAAAATCGTTGTGAAAGGGCCTTAGGAGAGTTGAACACCGCCCTGAAGTCTGATTTTCGGGCATTACGCAGTTGGACACGGAAATTCGAAGAATTAGGTTCACAAAACCTCTTAATGTTTGAGATAAACTACTTTGATTGGACAGAAGAAGTGCCTGCAAATACTATAAAAATAGATGAAGGAGTATATACCGAGAGTGAACCTTTTTTAAATATTCTTTGCTTTTGCAAGGTCTTTAATTATTTATTTTGGGTCGAAAGTATCGACAAAGTAAAAGTTCCAGAAAAAGAAAAAACATTAATAAAAATCAAGGTGAAGAATATTCTGAAGGGTTTTAAACCGATTGAGTAGCTCAATGATCAAAATAAATTTCCCCTCCCAAAAACCTCCCGTAAAAACCGAGAACGGCAAAGAAATTATTTTCTGCTGCATTCGTAAGCGGTGGTTTATCATCACGCCCGAGGAATGGGTAAGGCAGAATTTTTTATTATATTTAATTCACGTTTTAAAATATCCCGCCTCCCTGATAGCTGTAGAAAAACAATTACAATTCAGCGAGCTTAAAAAACGTTTTGATATCGTTATATATAAAAAAGCTTTACCTTTTTTGATAGTGGAATGTAAAGAGATGAATGTTCCGTTATCAGAAAGCACCATGCTACAGGTACTCAATTACAACAGTAAAATACAGGCGCCGTATATGGTGGTTACAAACGGCAGTTATTGTGCGGGATATATGAAGGAAGGTGCGGGGTTTTATGAAATTGATGAACTGCCTTTTTTTACCGCAGAGAAGTGAGTTAAGAAGAGATTCCGCAGAGGTATTTTTATTGTATCATTATTTTCCTAAAAGTAAGATTTACCCTCGGCGTTTTTATTTTAACCGATGTAGTCAACCGATGCAGCCAATTCGTTTGCGTGGTATCTTTCATCACCAACAGGCTGCCGCTTTCCAACACCAGCGAAACCGTTTCTCCCGTCTTTTTATGTTTGAACATAAATTTTCTTTCTGCGCCAAAACTGAGTGAAGCAATTGTGCCGTTTTTCTCCAGCATTTTTTCATCGTCGCTGTGCCAGGCCATGGCTTCATCGCCGGTATGATATAAATTCAACAGGCAGGAATTGTAAACGGCTCCTGTTTTTTCTTCAGCAAGTTTTTTGAGGTCGCTTAATTCTTTTGTCCAGGGCAATGCATGCTTGGTATAATTAGAATAGGTATAGGAATACCTTTCATCGCCATACCACGCAGCTTTTCTTTTAGTAATAATGTGTTTACCGAAAATTAGCGCTTCATCATTTTTCCATTCGATGGTTTTTAATAAAATATTGGTGTAAGCATCCGCTTCTTTTTGCTGCATTACTTTACCGTAATAATTTACGGTGCCATCATAAGGCAACAGGTTTTGTTCTTTATCAAACTCAAATAGATTCATTTATTATATTTTATTCCCGGACATATAACCCCGAGGGCGGCT
>JBGTJG010000040.1:0-13832 GCA_041745235.1 Ferruginibacter sp.
GTGCATCTGCAGTTTTACCTTCAAGTAATTCCACATGGCCCATTCCTGCTAAAACCAACGGACTATTAGGATAAGATGATAACCTTTTCTGATAAAATGCCTTTGCGCCGGCAATATCTTCCAAGCCGATCAATGACTGCCCATAGTAATATGCGGCTGTCTCATCGTCCGGGTTAGCAGTTGATAATTTCTGAAATACATCTTTTGCACTTTGATATCTTTCAAAATATAAAAAGCGTTTACCGTCATCAATGCTCTGGGCGAAAGAAACCCCTGCGAAAAGAACAGTTATGAATACAAGGATAAGTTTTTTAAAATTTCTCATTTTTTCGGTTTTCTTTTTAGACTGCAATATTTGTTTTTAGATTACTAACTCTTTGTTAATCCCGGGGAAGTCCATCGTTAAGTTTAATTTCTCTTAGTACGAAACTCATGGAAGGCCCGAGATAGGCTCTCCGAAAAATTAATTGTCCCCTTTCATATTTTAAAAAAGAAACAAATCCGGATCCCAAACCCAGATGATTTTCTTTGAGCACATAGTACAAACCGCGTACCAACGGGTACCTTCGATTTAATATGCTTTCCTGCGAAGGATATATAAATGGTGTATTAACACAAACATCACATTTTATATAAGCAATTTTTACACGGCTCAACATTTGCACCTGCTTTGAATCCTCGGGGTTACCAATCCGGTTTATGCCCACAAACCCTATGGCATTCTCATGAGTCGCTATATATTCGAGCACCTCGGCACTGGTTTTAACCGCTTTTACAACTGAGGTGTCAAAACTGCCTCCTTTAAGCACTGAATCTTCAATAAAACGAACTGTGCTCGTTTTATTTATTCCGTCAAATACCATGGTCTGTTCCCTGTTTATCTTTCCGGTAAGTTGTTGACGTAACCTGTCTAATGTAAATAATGTATCCCGGTTATTTATATTGACAATAATTGCAACGGCATCAGTTGCCACTTCATTCCATGCCGGATTATACGTAAGCTTCCGGGTCATGAATCGCTCTTCCTTATCAGTAAGCCCGCGGGTTACGATCACCATTCGTGTGAGAGAATCATTAAAAAGATCCCTGAGGCAATCTGCTTCGCTTTTAAAGTGTGCATTTATTTTGGTGCCGGGGAAAGAAGCTTCGTACATGGCTATCTGTTCACGGATAACCGGTTCAAAAGATTCATCTGCGCTGATTTCAATTGTTCCTTTTACAGGAGTATCAGTAGGAATAGAATTCGCCTGCTTTTCACTACAGGAAATGAACATTACAATAAAAGCAAGCGGAAAGAGTATTTTTACCCGAAATTTATTTTTCATATTAACTCTCCCTGAAATAATTTTTCTTATAACCTCTGTACATCCTGAATAACCCGTAGATCACACAAACCACACCGAATATTTTGATCATGGTCGGATCGTACTGGTTTATATACCGCTCCGTCTTAACAGTAGGAAAAAGAAAGAAACAGCCCGCACCAATAAGCAAAACACCCATTACATAATTTGTGATGCTGCGCATGCGAACAAGGCCTTTTTCCCTGTTGCTTAATTCCTCTCTTTCATATTCAGCCATGTGAGTAATTTCCGGGCAATTTAGTAATAAAAGATCATGTTTATTCTGATGATGTAAACTTAACGGGAATCGTAAAGTACACAGATACATTTTCACCCTTTGTTTTACCGGGAATCCAATACGGCATCTTTTTAAGCACCCGAATTACTTCTTCATTAAATGCTGAGCCACCGTCCTGCGCTATCTGAAATCCTTTCAGTTTGCCATCGTAACCTACTACAAATTTTATTTTTACAGATACGGTTTCCCCTTCATTCAGATCCTGCGGATTTGTGAGATTTCTTTCGAGAAATTTTCTGAGGGCATCCATTCCTCCCGGATAGGCAGGCATTATTTCCGCAGTATTCAACGGTGTAACATTATCAACCGGAATAACAGGAGCAATGGGTTGCAAAGGAACTGCATGCCCATCAGTACCGGCAGGAGTTACGAGTAAATTCTGCCCGGGTATGCCGGTTACGGGTTCACTTCCGATTGCAATTCCCTCAATAAAATCAGGGATTTCAGGTACATCAGGAACATCTGTAATTTTAAAACCGCTAGGGAAAACTTGCATAGCGACTTTGACCTTAGGAGTAGCGGGTTTTTCAATTTTCTGCTTTTCAGCAGGCTTTTCCGCATTTATATCCTTATTCGCCGGAGGTTTACTGAAGATGGTTTCTTTTACTGTCAACAAGGGTTTCACGGAATGTTTTTGGGAGAAACTGAATGCACACAATACTGCCGCGGCGAAAAACGTTATGCCCATTGCCTGATACAGCCTGCTGTTATAATTTTTTCGAAGCGCATAAGCGCCGTAGGCTTTATTCCTGTTTTCAAAAATAATATCCAATACATCGGCCTGCAGAATAGAATCTGTTTTCATCTTAAGTGATTTTTAAAGTGATAAAATAGATCTTAAAAAACGGCCGTTTATAATCAGATGCGAATTACAGCGAAATCCATAAATCTTAATTTTAAATCTCTTTAATCTCCTTTTATCTTTGCTGCATGAAGATTTTGATGGTATGCCTTGGGAATATCTGCCGCAGTCCTCTTGCAGAAGGCATATTGAAACATAAGGCAACAGAGCATGGCTTGGATTGGATCATAGAATCTGCCGGTACAAACGGCTATCATGTAGGCGAAGCGCCGCATCACCTCAGCCGAAAAGTGGCGCAGAAAAACGGCATTGACATCAGCGATCAAACAGCACGCAGGTTTTGCTCTGCAGATTTTGAGCAGTATGATATAATTTATGTTATGGCAAATGATGTGCTGCACGAAATGAAAGAAATTGCCGGCAATAAATTCAACGGCGCTAAAGTTGATTTTTTTCTGAACGCTTTGCATCCGGAAAAAAATAACGATGTACCCGATCCGTGGTACGGCGACGAGGACGGATATACAGATGTTTACACAATCATAGACGAGGCTTGCGATGCAATAATTGCAAAAGCGCTCACCGAACAAAAAGCTAACATATAATGGCCAAGCCAAGCCTGCCGCAGGGCACACGGGATTTTGCAGCTGCCACGGTTTACCGCAGAAATTTTATCCTGGATACGATCCGTTCCGTGTTTGTTTTGTATGGTTTTGAACCGCTGGAAACCCCTGCCATGGAAAACCTGGATACGCTGATGGGTAAATACGGTGAGGAAGGCGATAAGCTTATTTTTAAAATATTGAACAATGGATTGAATGATCCGAAAAATACTGCAAAGGCGCGGGAAGGATTTGATAAATTAATGGAGGGAAAAAATACGGCTTCGCTTACAGAACGTGCATTAAAATACGATCTTACTATTCCGTTTGCCCGCTATGTGGCCATGAATGCGGGCACACTTACACTGCCGTATAAGCGGTACCAGATGCAGTCTGTATGGCGTGCTGATAGGCCGCAGCGTGGCCGCTACCGGGAATTTACACAATGCGATGCGGATATTGTTGGCAGCACATCTCTCATAAATGAAGCGGAACTTTGTACTATATATCACCGTGTGTTTGTAAAGCTGGGACTCAAAGATTATAAGCTCAAAATAAACAGCCGTAAGGTGCTTGCGGCTCTTGCAGAAATTGCGGGAGGCTCAGAAAAACTGATCGACATTACAATAGCCATTGACAAACTTGATAAGATCGGCATTGAAAAAGTAAAAGTAGAATTGGAGACGAGAGGATTGAATGCTGATGCAATAAATACCATAGAAACATACCTCAACATTTCCGGCAGTAATGAAGAAAAAATAGCAGCAATAGAAAAGCTGTTTGCCTCCGGAGAAACAGGAAAGCAGGGAATAGCAGAGTTGAAATATGTTTTAACAAACGCGGGAAACATAAATCTGGAAATAGACCTAACTCTGGCGAGAGGATTAAATTATTATACAGGGATAATCTTTGAAGCAAAAGCCCCTGCAACCGTAAATATGGGAAGCATTGGCGGCGGCGGACGTTACGATGATCTTACAGGCCTCTTTGGTGTGCAGGGGATACCGGGTGTAGGCATCAGCTTTGGTATTGACAGGATCTATGATGTCCTTGAAGAATTAGATCTTTTCCCTGATAATATCGCACCTGCAGCTAAAGCGATCTTTTTTAACCTGGGTGAAAAAGAAGCAGCAGCGGCGATGATCCTAATGAATAAGTTGCGCGACAATAATATTTCGTGTGAATTATATCCTGATAAAGTAAAATTGGAAAAGCAGTTTAAATACGCTGATAAAAAGAACATTCCGTATGCAGTTATCATCGGAGATCAGGAATTGGAAACGAATAGCTGCATGATAAAGGATCTGAAAAAGGGAGAACAGGTTGCTGTAGCTTTCGCCGACATCGAAACTTTTTTCAAAGAAAAATAAGTATGAACGGTTACTTAACCCACATCTAAAGTATTAATGTTGCATACGGGCCGGGGGTAATCATTCCTACCCTACCAAAATATTTCTTTTAATTTCTTATTACCAAAAATACAAATCATGCAAAAGCGCATCGCATTGTTATCCTTTGCAGCAATAATTGCTGTAATGCTTTTTTCCTCCTGCGGCAAAACCAATAAACAAGGCCGTTATATCCCGGCTAATGCAGGGGTGGTCTTTATGCTGGATGGGGAATCTCTTAATGCAAAACTGCCATGGGATGAAGTGAAGCAGAACGAGATCTTTAAAAAAATGATGGCAGATACTTCAGTACCCTCTTTTGCAAAACTGATCATGGAAAACCCCGAGAACAGCGGGGTAAATATAAAAAGTGCCCTTATCATGTTTATGGTAAAAGATACTCTGGGCGGATATGCAGCGGTAATGGGCAACTTAAAAGATGCCGGAAAGTTTAAACAGTTCCTGGGCAATGCCAATAAAGAGGCAAAAGAAACTTCAAAAGACGGTTACACGTATTTTTCAGATTATAAAAGCAGCGTAGGATACAACAAGGACAAATTCATCATAACGATGAACACGCCCCAATTGAATTCTATGGATAAAATGAATCCCATGTCTGAGCCAGGCGACACTTCATTCATAATGCCTGAATTAGAATACACAAGGGATATGAATGCCATTACTGCAATGGTGATAAATTTAAAGGAAGGGAACAGCCTTGGGAAAAATGAACGTTTTGGTGATATGATGAAGACCAAAGGCGATATGCATTTTTGGTTCAATGCAGAACATTTTAATTCTGCAGCGGGTATGGGAGGCATCACCGCTATGGTAAATCTCAATAAATTATATGAAGGCGCAGTTTTTACGGGTGCTGCGAGTTTTGATAACGGCAAAATTACAGTGGACGGTAAATCGTATGGCGGAAAAGAAATGACGGATATTTATAAAAAGTTCAGTGCGGAAAGCTTTGATAAATCTATGATCAAAAACATTCCTTCTCAGAATCTTGCAGGCTTGTTTGCCTTAAGCTTTAAGCCGGAAGGGTTGAAAGAATTTCTCAAATTGCTGGGGATGGATGGTATGGTAAATATGGGGGCATCCCAGCTCGGATTTAATCTGGATGATATAATTAAAGCTAACAAAGGAGACTTTCTTTTTGCGGTTACAGACATCAAGGAAGACACGGCCAAGGAAAAAGATTTTCAGTTACTTGTTGCTGCGTCTATTGCTGATAAAAATTCCTTTAATAAACTTGTAGATGCGGGTAAAAAAATTTTAAACACTGCTAGAGATACAGCTCCCAGATATGTATTTGATCATAACGACAAATATTTTGTTATTACCCATGATAAACCAACCACACAAACCTATCTGACAGGAACGGCTAACACATCATATCCTTTCATAGATAAAATTTCCGGCGGGCCAATGGGCGGATTTGTAAACTTTCAGTACATCATGAATGCGCTGAAGCCTAAGCCCACTGCTGACAGCATTGACCTAGCTACTTATGATGCATCAATAAAAATGTGGGACAACCTTTACATAAGCGGTGGGAATTTTAAAGATGGTGGGATTACACAGCATTGGGAAATAAACCTGATAGACAAAAATACAAACAGCCTTAAACAGCTGAACACTTACTCAAGCGTAATGGGTTCGATAAATGAAAAGCGGCAGGCGAAAAATATGGATAAGTGGAAGAACGAAGATGTGATGTGGGATACTACCTCAACAATGCCAAGGAAGAATCCTGTTTCCAAAAAATAAGACTAAGAAAATATCTGTAAAGCCGTCAGTAAAATGGCGGCTTTATTATGTAGGCAAAATACAAAGGAATGAATAGCAGATTGTATTTTATTGCGTTTTCTGTCACGATTCTACTATGCGGATGCTTTGGCCTATTTGATAGCGGTTCTGACAGAATTACAGGCAAGTTTATAGTATCATGGCTTGACGTTTCGGAGAACCAAACTCTTTCGGAAGAGGTTGAACTAAATTCCTCAGGATCCGTTCAAGTTGTTGGACCCTATGTATTTGCTGTAGGACATAATGAGGACTTTATTATTGTTAAACAACATCCAACTGAAGGGTTTTCCAAAGGGTTTAAAATTGACACTTCTATTACCAATTATTATATAGTGAACATAAACAGAAAAGGATTACCTAAGAGCTACAATAAAATTGGCCCCCTAACTCTTTCGGCATTTGAAAATTTAAGCAGAGAACTAAAAATTGAAAATATTCCTTTTGACCAAGTTTACCCGGACAAACCATAAATTACAATTACAAAATAGAGGGCAATGAAAATTAATAATTTAAGATCTGTTCTCTTTGCATGACTATTTCTTTAAAAAATATCGTACCCGCTTTTCTTGAAAAAGAAAAGATCGCTCAGTCTGAAATATGGGGACATGAACATATTTTTAAAAAAGGGGAAAGGATACAGATTGTAGCCCCAAGCGGCAGCGGAAAAACTTCCCTTATTCATTTTCTCTATGGCCTCAGAAAAGATTACTCCGGTGATGTGCTTTTCGAGGAAAAGAAAATAAAAGACATGTCTGCACCGGAACTTGCGGATGTGCGGGCAAATAAGATCAGCATTATTTTCCAGGACCTGCGCCTTTTTAAAGATACCCTGGCCTCAGAGAATATTGAAGTGAAACGATCCCTTTCGCCTTATCATGCTGCATCACGCATCAATGCCATGGCGGAACGATTGGGTATTGCAACTAAATTGTTTCAAAATGCAGGTACATGCAGCTATGGTGAGCAGCAGCGCATAGCGATCATCCGATCATTGCAGCAACCCTTTGATTTTATTTTGATGGACGAACCATTTAGTCACCTCGATGAAGCCAACAGCATAAAGGCCATGGAACTTATTGATGAAGAAGCTGCCTTGAGAGGTGCAGCAGTTATTATTGCGGACCTGGCTCCGGTCGCATTTTTTAAAGCTGATCGAATAATTCATTTGTAAAGATGGCAGCGCCAATTAAAAATATTTCTTTCGAAACTATTGCGCCCTTCCTGCATACCGGCGGCAAAAGCTCCCGTCTGTTCAGCTATGCAGGGCTAGCAGTTGGGGTGATGTTATTGCTGTGCTGTGTACAGATGTACATAAACATTAACCAATTACTGAAGGATAAAAATCTCCGGAAAAACGGTTATGATTTTATCTCTGTCACTAAAACGATCACCAATGAAAATATGGGCAAAGAAAATCGCTTTGCTGATGCAGATGTAGAGGAAATAAAGAAACAACCTTTTATAACAGATGCTGCTCCACTTGTAAGCAATCAGTTCAGAGCCAAGCTGAGTGCGGGCAGTATTATACCTTTCAGCACCGACCTGTTTTTAGAATCTGTAAAAAATGATTTTCTGGATACACTTCCTGCTTCTTTTTCCTGGCAGCTTGGGCAACAAAATGTACCCATTATTTTCTCCGCGGATTTTTTAGAGATGTATAATGTCTTTGCGCCGGCGCAGGGATTGCCGCAAATGTCTGCAAGTACACTTGGTGCGGTAAATGTTATTTTGGAATGTTACTCTTCTGATGGCACTGTACAGCAATTCCGCGGACATGTAGTTGCGGTGAGTGACCGCATTAATTCTGTGCTTGTACCGGAAGCCTTTCTGCAGTGGGCTAACCAAAGATTCAGCGCCGGCGCTGCACAACCTGCTGCACGGGTATTCTTAAAAACAACTGATGCCAACAGTGCGCCTTTGCAAAGTTTTTTACAACAGAAAGGTTATCATGTAAATAAGGATAAAGTAAAATTCGGCCGGGTGAAAACCATTTTACAATCTATTGTAGCCGGATTGGGCGGGTTAGCCATTTTAGTTGTATTGCTGTCAGTTCTGCTCTTCTCTTTTTATTTACAATTAATGATCAGTCGCAGTAAAGAGAACCTGCAACTGTTATTAACTCTAGGTTATTCTCCTCTTTGGCTGAGTAAAACAGTTGCAAAAAATTGGTTTTGGGTATATGCAATAATTATTCTTGCCGCGTTAGCCGCTACACAATTATTCCAATTCATGTTTCAGCGAAATTTTGTTGCAGGGCAGGATACGCTTTCACCATACATCCATGTAGATGTAATTATATTAGCAATGGTTTTGTTTTACCTGTGTGTAGTTGCAAATTATAAGCTTATAAAGAAATTGCTTTACAAGTTATAACCCTTCATAAATAACCGCAGCCCCCTGCCCCACCCCTACACACATCGTCGCCAAGCCGTATTTGCTTTTGCGCTTTTTCATTTCATGCAATAAAGTTGTAGAAATACGAACCCCGCTGCATCCCAACGGATGGCCTAGAGCAATAGCGCCACCGTTTACATTCACTTTTTCTGCAGAAAGTTTCAGATCATGCATGCAAGCAAGGCTCTGCGAAGCAAAGGCTTCATTGAGTTCTATCAGGTCAATATCTTCCATTTTTAACCCCGCTCTTTCCAATGCTTTTTTTGTGGCAGGCACAGGGCCAATACCCATTACAGCCGGATCTACACCGGCTACAGCCATGCTCACAATTTTTGCTATAGGTTTCAAACCGTATTTTTTTACAGCAGCTTCCGATGCCAGCAACATCGCCGCCGCACCATCATTAATACCGCTGCTGTTACCCGCAGTTACTGTACCGTCTTTTATGAATGCCGGTTTCAGCGCAGCAAGTTTATCCGCCGTAGATACCCGGGGATGTTCATCTTTATCAAATTGCATCGTTTCTTTTCCCTGCAGCACATCTACCGGAATTATTTCCTCCGAGAATTTCCCTCCCTTGTCCGCCTCTTCATATTTTCTCTGGCTGTCAGCGGCAAATGCATCCTGCGCTTCACGGCTTATGTTCCATTGTTTAGCTACATTTTCGGCCGTTTCACCCATGCCATAAGGATGATGCATTTCACTCAGTTTTTTATTAACAAACCGCCAGCCCATTGTCGTATCAAATATTTGGGGATTACGATCATATGCGGCATTGCTTTTTGGCATCACAAAAGGCGCACGGCTCATGCTTTCCACACCACATGCTATCATCAGTTCTGCATCGCCGCAGGCAATGGTTCTTGCACTGTCCATAATCGATTGCAGGCCACTCGCACACAATCTGTTCACCGTATTTCCGGCAACGGTTACCGGCAAGCCCGCCAGCAAAGCCGCCATACGTGCCACATTGCGGTTATCCTCACCGGCCTGGTTTGCGGCCCCCGCTATCACATCCTCTATGGCATTTACATCTGCATCAGGATTACGCTGCACAAGCGCACGTATCACATGCGCCAGCAGATCATCCGGCCGCATACCCGCAAGCGCCCCGCCATATTTCCCAATCGGCGTGCGCACAGCATCTATCACATAAACGTTTTCCATAGAATTATTTTATTTGTTGTCCCGGCATTTGTTCCCTGATCAGCTTTAGTGGCGTCGCACACTTCAGGATCAGATCTTTACTCAGCTTTATTTAAGCGATTAAGTCTGCAAAATTACGTGATCTTGTGTTCATCTTTGGTCTTTGGTCGGTCGTCGGTCGTCCTTTCTCCCTTTCGTATCTTTGCACAATGGCGGAGAAGAAAAACATACGTGATTTTGATCTTGTGGGGTTGAAAGAATATTTTGAAGCTATCGGTGATAAGCGCTTTCGTGCCATGCAGGCATATGAATGGCTCTGGAAGAAAAATGCCCGCAGCTTTGATGATATGAGCAATCTTTCGCTAGATCTCCGGAGGAAACTGCATGAAGAATTTACATTACCGGCTATTACGGTAGATGCTACACAACACAGCAACGACGGCACTTTAAAATCCCGTTTTAGAACATGGGATGGCCATTTGATGGAAGGCGTGCTTATTCCTACAGAAAAAAGATTTACAGCATGTGTTTCATCGCAGATCGGCTGCAGCCTTACATGTGCTTTTTGCGCTACCGGCAAGATGGATCGCAAAAGAAATCTTGGCTTTGATGAGATCTACGACCAGGTAGCCTTATTAAATGAGCAATGTGAAAGAACTTATCAAAAACCATTGAGCAATATCGTATATATGGGTATGGGTGAACCATTGCTCAATTATAATAACGTGCTTAAATCAATTGACAAGATCACGGCATCAGACAGTATGAACATGAGTCCACGCAGGATCACTGTTTCAACCGCAGGTGTTGCAAAAATGATTAAACAACTCGGTGATGATCAGGTGCGATTCAATTTGGCCGTTTCTCTGCATGCACCTACAGATGAACAGCGCAATAAGATCATGCCCATCAATGAAAGCAACAGCCTGAAGATCCTGATTGAATCTTTGAATTATTTCTATCAGAAAACCAATAATGAAATAACGCTCGAATATATTCTATTCAACGATATTAATGATTCCATTCAGGATGCAGAAAACCTGCTTGCTATTTATCGGCAGGTTCCTACCCACCTGGTTAACATTATTGAGTATAATCCGATTGCCGGCGTTTCTTTCATGAAGCCCGATGAAGAAAGATCTCAGGCATTTGCAGATTATCTTATCAAGCATAAAGTGAATGTACGTGTACGCCGCAGTCGCGGTAAGGATATAGACGCAGCGTGCGGTCAACTTGCTAATAAAGGCAACTAACCGTTGCTCCATATATCCTTTAACACTTCCTTAATTACCTCAATTAAACTTTGCTCAGGGTGCGTGGTCTATTATACATAACAATTAAAAGAAAAACCATGAAAAAATTATTCGCATTCGCAATCGCCGCTTCGATATTCACTTTCAGTGCTACAGCACAAACCGAAAGAGTTATGAAAACTGACGGCCAGAAGAAAGAACATCACATGAATAAAGGCAAGCACAAAGGCCAGATGAAGAAGGAATTAAATCTTTCTGATGATCAGGGACAAAAATTGAAAGCCATCAATCAAGACATGAAGGCGAAAAGAGAAGCGCTTAAATCTCAGGATATGCTAACTGTAAGGGAAATGAAAGCAAGAAAAGAAGCGCTTAAAAATGAGCATAAAGCCCAAATCTCTTCAGTTCTTAGCACTGAGCAAAGAGCAAAGATGGAAGAAATGAAAAAGCAAAGAATGGCCAATAAAGGAATGAAAGGGAACAGGGGCCATAACAAAATGAAGAAAAACCGGCAGCAATCGTAAGTTTAGTTTGTTAAGAAGGGAAGGGGTGCAAATTGCACCTCTTTTTTATGGCCAAACTTGACCACACCTATCCTCTCCGAAGGATAGGGAAATTTCGGAGACATTAGCGTAGAACTATTTTGAGTCGATATTTAAAGATATTAATTTATTGCAATGGCATTAGCACATTAGCAAATCATCACATTATCTAATTAGTATACCTTTGCACCTCACCTACTGTTGTAAAAACAGCAAAATCATACAAAATGGGCCAGGACGCATTTAAGAAGTTTATCAACCCCAAGAAGAACAGCGTTGTAAAAGAAGAGATAAGACAGGATAAAAAGAAAGCCAGAAAAGAAAAGCGGGAATATTTCGACCAAAAGAAGGCTGAGGAATATAAAGCCAGGCAAGCCAAAAAAGGAATTCCTGTAAGAGAGAAGTTTGATCCTGCAAAAGCTAAAGGTGCTGTTTCCGGCCCCACTCCCGCTACTCCCGATAAAAATCAAAAAACGACGGATATAGTTATGCCGCTGAATAAATTCCTGGCGCATTGCGGAATTTGTTCACGCCGCGAAGCAGTAGCGGTTATTGCTTCCAACACTGTAAAAGTAAACGGTGAAATTGCTACTGAACCCGGTTATAAAGTACAGCCTGATGATGAGATCATTTACAACGGCAAAAAGCTTTTTGTAACGAAAAACCTGGTGTACATTTTACTGAACAAGCCGAAAGATTACATTACCACAACCGATGATCCGCAGGGAAGAAAGACCGTGTTGCAACTGATCAAACAGGCAACAGCGGAAAGAGTTTATCCTATAGGCCGGTTGGATAGAAACACATCCGGTGTATTGTTGCTTACCAATGACGGTGACCTCACACAAAAACTTTCCCACCCGAGTTATGAGATCACCAAAATATATGAGGTAAAACTTGATAAGAACCTCAATAAAGAAGATTTTGAAAAAATATTAACGGGGCTTGTGTTGGAAGACGGACCTGTAAATGTTGACAGCCTGGCATATGCAGATGCAAAAGACAAATCCGTGATCGGTATTGAAATACACAGTGGCCGTAACCGTATCGTGCGCCGCATTTTTGAAAGCCTGGGTTATGATGTAAAGGGCCTTGACAGAGTAATGTATGCCGGCCTTACCAAGAAAAATGTGCAACGAAGTGAATGGCGTTATCTGAGCGAAAAGGAGATTCGTGTGCTCAAATACATGAATGAATCTAAAAAGGGAAAGGGCAAGACAGGTGCTGAATCAAACGGCGGTGGGTCTAAAGGAGGCAAACCGGAGAAAATAAAAGAAAGGAAATTAACCAACGAAGAAATATCTGAAGCCATCGGCGAAGCAGTAATACAGCCTGAAAAAGTGAAGCGAGAGAGAGAAGTGAAAATACCCAAGCCGCGCAAGTTCAAAACGCATTCTGAACAAAAGAAAAACAGGGACCTTGGCAAAAAGTAAATTTACGATCCTTGCAGAAAATGATGATTATGTGGCGGTGAACAAACCCGGCGGCATGCTCACCATTCCGGACAGGGAACAAACTGAGAAATCATTAAAAGAATTTCTCACTGAAAAATACGGGAATATTTATACCGTTCATCGTTTGGATAAAGACACCAGTGGCCTTATCCTTTTCGCAAAAACGGAAGCTGCGCACAAATACCTTTGCAAAATATTTGAGGAAAGACGAGTCGAAAAATATTACCTGGGAATTGTCCTGGGCACACTCCCTGAAAAATCAGGAATGATAGATGCGCCTATCACGGAACACCTTACCCGCAAAGGCATGATGACCGTACACCGCAGCGGCAAGGCATCCCAAACCGGTTACGAAGTGATCGATCAAAACCCGTATTTTTCTTTGGTTTCCTTTCAATTACATACAGGCCGCACACATCAGATTCGTGTACATGCAAAAAACATCGGTAATCCCCTTGCTTGTGATCCGCTTTATGGTGATGGTAAGCCATTACTGCTTTCATCCTTTAAGAAAAAATACAAGCTGAGCCAACATGATGATGAAGAGCGGCCGATCATCAGCCGACTTGCATTGCATTCCTACAAACTTAATTTTGAAGATATGCAGGGGATAAAAACAGAACTTATTGCAGAGGCACCGAAAGAGTTCCGGGCATTGATGCAGCAATTGAAGAAAACTTGATAAAGCCTTAATTAACCCGAAGACGCCCGTTTCACTGAATTTTTACCGAAGCGTTCCTTTACTCCATCAATAGATTTATACAGATCGTTTTTCTTCTTTGAATCAGTGAACAAATT
>JBGTJG010000041.1:0-2088 GCA_041745235.1 Ferruginibacter sp.
CAATATTATCATGTAAAAAAGAAATCGTAGCCGATCATGTTCCTTTGTCTGACTCGTTAATTTTAGCTCAGGCTTCAACATCTGCAACTCCTGTTGTTAGGGTAGGAAACGGATCAGGCTATAAAAAAAATTACCCAGGCAAATGTTCAGAGCGGAGGTTCAGTGCTGATAATTTATCCGGGAAACTTCTATCAACTTCTCCCGCAATAAAAGCTGCCGTCAGGGTTCGTTACGTCGATAATGATTTTTATGCTAAGCTAAGAAGTAATACTCCATCTGCCGGTGCGGTAGAATAATGCTTTGATAAAATTGCAGCTGTTTCTTTACCTGTCCGCTCATTTTAGACCGCGAAATGCTTTTTTTCAAAAAATTTATTTTACCAGGTTAAAGGGTTTATCTTTAGAACACATCCCGTTCTTACGCTATGCCTCCTATAAATTCACTTCAAAATAGACCGTTAAAAGTACTGCAGGCTTCTGCCGGATCGGGTAAAACATTCAGCCTCACTGCACATTACCTCACGCTTATTTTCGACAGTGATTTTAAATACCGCGAAATCCTGGCCGTAACCTTTACCAATAAAGCTACCGAAGAAATGAAAAGCCGCATACTAAATGTATTGCGTTCTTTGGCTATGGGCGATGAAAAGGCTGGAATTTTCAGGGATATTATATTAAAAATCCATCCCTATCTCAATACGCAATCATTACAGCAAAAAGCATTGTCTACCTATCGCCGGATTTTGCATGATTACAGCCGCTTTTCAATTACAACCATTGATGGATTTGTACAGCAGGTTATACGCAGTTTTGCTTTTGAGCTTGGCCTGGATGCGGGTTATAAGCTGGAATTAAATACCGATAAAGTAAAAGAAGACCTGGCCGACCGCCTGAACAACCTGTTAGACCAAAAACCGGAATTATTACAATGGATTATTGAGCTGGCTTCAGACCGGATAAGGAACGACATAAGCTGGAATTACCGCAACACTCTGCTGGATCTGGCCGGAGAATTGTTTAAAGAGCGCTATCAGCCTTTTGAACAAGCTTTGCTGCAGCACCAGCCAGGTCAATTGTTTACTGATCTGCAGGGTTTAACAAAAAATATTATCGCTTATTTTGAAATCAGTATCAAAGAACTGGCCGCAAATGCATGGCAGATTTTTCAGCAATCAAATATACTGTTAGATGAACTTAAAGGCAGATCAAAATCTCTGTTAGCCAACCTGGAAAAAGTAGTGTCCGGCGACTATGAAAAGATACAGAGCCTCGGTAAACTGATTGATACGCCCGAAGAATGGCAAAAAGGTGGATTGAGCCCGGCTGTTTCTGCGCTTTATACTAATTTAAATCCTATCTTGTTATCGCTACACAATTTTTTTATTTCAGAAAGTCCGCGTTACCAGATGGCAAAAGCCATTGAAGCTAATTTATATTACCTGCGTTTAATGCAGGAAATGGGCGGGTTACTTAAAGATTACCGTCGGGAAAACCAGGTGCTGCTCATCAGCGATGCTCAAAACCTGTTACGTGGCATAACCCGGGATCAGGGCGATAACCCTTCTTTTATATGGGAGAAAATGGGCAACCGTTACCGGCATTTCCTGTTTGACGAGTTTCAGGACACTTCATCGGCCCAGTGGGAAAATTTTCTTCCGCTGCTTCGCAATACCATTGCCGGGGCTAACCGTAAACTGATTGATAATTTGATAGTTGGTGATGTAAAACAATCTATTTATCGCTGGCGTAACGGCGACTGGCGCATCCTGTTACAGCAGGCAAAGGCCGATATCGGTGCAGATAATGTAATAGATGATACGCTGGCTGAAAATTACAGGAGTGCTGCCAGCATCATTGATTTTAATAATTTTTTGTTTACCGAAATTCCCGGCATTCTTCAATCTCACCTCAATAACCAGGTGATCAGCGAAAGCAGCGAAGAATTTTTTAATTCCTGGTGGTCCGCCAGCGGTTATGATCAGATAATTAACGGGGCTTATGCAAACAGTTTCCAGCAAAAATCTTCTTATACAGAAGCCGGGGGGCATATTAATGTTAAATTTTTACCGGTTGATACTAATAATCACCG
>JBGTJG010000042.1:0-11271 GCA_041745235.1 Ferruginibacter sp.
GAGCTGTGCGGGTTTATAAATCGCCAGACCCGTTATGATCATTAAAAAGCCCAGGAGAATTACAGCAGTATATGCAATTCGCTGGGCAGCATTATATTTTTTCTGCGGTGGCAAGCCCCGTTTTATATGCAGGTCATGCAGCAATACCTGCCAAGCCTCTTTTAAGGAATGTTTATCCGGGACAATCAATTTCCATTCTTTTGAAAAGAGGAGATACAGAAAATAAATAATACCGTTTATTGTAAAAAACCACATGAAAAAGAAGTGCAGGCTCATCCCGTCTGCAAGACGAAAGGGAACATTAAGCGCATCATAAAATGATTGCGGAAAAAGCTTTAATATGGTTTTATCACCCCAACCCAATCGGTATACATCATTGGCCCAATAGATAAGCAAACCGCTCCAGATCATTACAGTAAGCACAGGAAAATTTATCCAATGTAACCACCTGATCGCAAGCGGATGTTTTTGAATAATCTTTCTCATTAGTTGGCCGTTTAGTCGTGACGAAGTTGGAGGGAATTTTATTAATAAAAAAACTTAAACTGAAGTTACTCAATTTAAGTTTATTGGGTTGGATATTAATAATTTACTTCTTTACAAATTTCATAGCCGCTGAGTTCATACAATACCTGAGCCCTGTCGGTTTTGGCCCGTCATTGAAAACATGACCGAGATGAGCGCCGCACCTGCTGCATTTTACCTCGGTTCTCTCCATTCCCAATGTGCCATCTGTATGTTCTTCTACATTGTTTTTTGTGATGGGCTGCCAGAAGCTTGGCCATCCTGTACCGCTTTCAAATTTAGTAGCAGAGCTGAAAAGCGTCTGATTGCAGGATACGCAATGGTAGGTACCGGGCTTTTTATTGTTCCATGTAGATCCTGTATATGGCCTTTCCGTTCCGCCTTTTCTTGCCACATCAAACTGCATGGCAGTAAGTTGTTTGCGCCATTCTTTATCTGTTTTATTTACTGCATATTTGGTTTGTTTTGCAGGAGAAGGTCTTTGGGCATTACAACTGTATGTAAAGGAGAGAAACAGGATAACCACAAAAATATTTTTCATCATTTTATTTTTTTAAATTTACGACAGTTAAACAGCATTAGATTTGCATTCTCAGTCTTTAACAAAGTGTATTTTTAATTTCATTAAATCATGGGAATTTTAAGACAGGTAGGAGAGTACTTATATATAGTGAAAAGGGATCCGGCAGATAAGCCTTCGCAATGGGTAAAATATATGCATGGAATTAATCGGTTATCCATAATTCTATTCCTGATTGCTATGATAATCCTTGCAATAAAACTGTTACGTAATTAGTTTTTTAAAAATTGGCGGATTTCTCTTGCTGCATTTTCAGAAGCATTTCCTCCGGCTGTCAGTAATTCTTTCAGTTGTTTATAATCCTCATTAAGCCTTTTAGTTTTTTCATTTACGGCGAGCAATTCTTTGAGTTCAGATGCAATATTGCTCACATTCATATCTTGCTGTATCAGTTCCTTAACAATCTCACGGTTCATAATTAAATTGACAAGGCTTATAAATTTTATTTTGATAAGCCTTTTGCCTATCTCAAAAGATAACCTTCCTGCCTTATAACACACAATCTCCGGCACGCCGAACAAGGCAGTTTCTAATGTAGCTGTACCACTTGTCACTAATGCGGCTTTTGATCTTGCAAGAAGATGATAAGTTTTATCACTTACATGTTCTGCATTATTAAAAGGAGCTACGATTTTTTCATAAAAATAATCCCGTACGCCGGGTGCTCTGGCTACAACAAACTTATAAGTCGGGAACAGCGGTGCGACCTGCAGCATCACAGGAAGTTTTTTCTCTATCTCCTGCATCCGGCTACCGGGCAGTAATGCAATTGTATTTTCTTTTGGTATATCAGGATTGTCTTTTTGCCATGTTGAGATCACTTCTGCAAGCGGATGGCCCACATACACCACGTCGTAATTATATTTTTGGTAAAAAGCTTTTTCGAAAGGCAGAATTACAAGCATTTTATCTACATCTCTTTTCAGGGCATGAACACGCTTTTCCTTCCATGCCCATATTTGCGGTGAGATATAGTATACCACTTTCATCTTATTGGCATGAGCCCATTTTGCAATGCGCATATTAAAGCCCGGGTAGTCTATCAGTATGAGTACATCAGGGTTAAAAGATGCAATATCCCGTTTACAAAAAGCCAGATTGCGGATAATTGCCGGAAGATTTCTGATTACTTCTGTAAACCCCATAAATGCCAGATCACGGTAATGTTTTACCACAGTTGCACCCTGCGCCGCCATCTTATCACCACCCCAGCACCGAACGTTCGCTGCTGTATCTGATTTATTTAACTCTCTGATAAGATTGCTGCCGTGAAGGTCACCGCTGGCTTCGCCTGCTATAATATAATATTTCATCGGAGGTTTAAATTGTCTGCAAATTAAATCATCTGTACCGTATTCTTCAGAACGGGTTGCCCGAGCGGCAATAAGTTTTCAATACATTAGATGCCTCTTCAACCCGGTTGTAAATACCTTAACATTTTAATTTTATATCTTTAAGGAGCCATAGCAAACTTCCATACAGATTTTTTACCAAAAATTCCTGCATGAACATTAATCTGCTTTACCGAAAAATTATTTCCCTAATACTTTCGGCTTGTATCTTCTCCTCGGGAGTGTTCTCACAGACAGTTGAAAAAGATTCCTCAGAAGTGAAGGGTCCGAAAGAAACAGGGCGGACAATAATTGGCGTAGCCAGTTTTTACGCCCAAAAATTTCACGGGAGACAAACAGCTAACGGTGAGATCTTCAGCAAAGATAAATTTACGGCTGCCTGCAACGTATTACCGCTGGGAACGTGGATACAGGTAGCTAATCTTAAAAACGGGAAAATAACTGTTGTAAAGACAAATGATCGTCTTCATGCAAATAATAAACGGCTTATTGATCTGAGTCATGCTGCAGCTACTAAACTTGGGTTTATTAATTCCGGGCTGACGAAAGTAAAGGTTACAGTACTGGATCAAAAACTGTACAATAAAGGGAAACAAAAAAAGAAGAAAAAGGTCAAGAAGGAAAGAATAACCCGGGAATAAATTTTTGATTATAAGCGGAAGCACCTACTTTTGCCCCGTTTACGAAAACCTGACAATATGAATAAAATTCCTCTTTTAATTGCTGCTATTTTTATTTCCGCAGTATCTTTTGCCCAGGGTAATTATAAAAAGCAGCCGAGCCTCGGAGTACACATAAGCCTTATTGATTACAAATCAGCTGCTGATGTACGTGCAAATAGTCTTGCTACGGTTATCAATAATAAACAGTTTCTTAAGTTTAAAAGGGCAGATCCCGGCCTTTCTGTAAGTTATATGCAGGGACTGACTAACCATATTGATTTTGCCGGTACGCTTACGGGAGCATTTCTTAAATATCCTGTATCAGATCTTATAAGCAATCCTGATGGCAATGACCATTTGCTATTGGAAGCGGCCGCAACAGCAAATTTTAAGCTGCTCTCAGATAGGTATTATGTTAATCCCTTTTTGACTCTGGGTGTCGGTGCTACAAAATGGAAAAATTATTACAGCGCATTTACTCCTGTGGGATTAGGCTTGCAGATTAAAATATTAGACGGTACATTTTTATTATTTAATTCCCAATATCGAATCCCTGTTACTGAGGGAGCTGCTTACCATTTTTACCACAGTGCAGGATTTGCAACAGCCATTTCCAAAAGAAATGTACCTGTAATTCTACCTCCTTCGCCTCCTGTTGTTTTGGACCGCGATGGGGACGGGGTAATGGATATGGATGATAAATGTCCGGATGTACCGGGTCTGATCTCATTGCTTGGTTGCCCGGACAGAGATGGCGACGGCATTGCAGATATCGATGACAAATGTCCTGATGTGGCCGGTACTGCAAAATTTGAAGGTTGTCCTATACCTGATACAGATGGCGATGGCATTAATGATGAACTGGATAAATGCCCTACAGTAAAAGGTATTGCCCGCTACCAGGGTTGCCCGATTCCTGATACAGATGGCGACGGTATAAATGATGATGAAGACAAGTGCCCAAGCCGTCCGGGTCCCGCAAGCAACCAGGGATGCCCGGTAATCGCAAAAGAAATAATAGAGAAGATCAATTTTGCAGCTAAGAATGTATTCTTTGCAACCGGAAGCTTCAAATTATTGCCAAAATCATTTAAGTCTTTGGATGAAGTGGTTAGATTAATGAAAGAAGATGAGTCATTAATGATTGACATTGATGGCCATACAGATTCTCAGGGTTCAGATGAAAGCAATCAGGTACTTTCTGATAATCGTGCAGGTTCTGTAAAGAATTACCTAACAGGTAAAGGCAACGCTGAAACCCGCTTACAATCCGCGGGGTACGGTGAAACCAAGCCTGTAGCAGATAATGCTACGGCAGCAGGAAGGGCTAAAAACAGAAGAACAGAAATGACTGTTAGGAATTTTTAATACTAAGGATATTAATTGAAATCCCCCGCTCGGTTATGAACGGGGGATTTTTAATTTAAGCACAAGCTTAAAAAAAGGCAATGTTTTATTTGAATTTATACTCGTATTCTATAGTTCCCATTAAACGTCTTTCATTAGTAAAACATCTCTCCCTGATGCGAAGGCCGTTATCGTAATTGTACTTCCACACAAGATAATTATGGCTTCCTTCTTCTACAGCAGTCATCTGAGTGATAAGTCCGGCAGAGTTATATTCAAATACATAATCGGGTTTCAGGCGTTTACTGTATTCATTAGCCTGTACAATATCAGTAAGCCGGTTTTTAGCATCGTAATAGTAAAAAAACTTTGTGCCCTTTTTTGTGTCCTTTTCTATTGCAATATTCCCCTTTTCATCTGCGGCAAATAGAATTACAGCGGAATCTATTTTGTTTTTGATTCGGATCATTTTCTCCGGAAGGCCGTTCTCATCGTATGAATAAATATGTTCTTCAGAAATAAAAGTTACAAAATCATCATCATTGGAATGAACCCTTGAAAAAACAGAACTGATCCGTCTTTTATCATCGTACTTATATTTGATATCCGTTACAGAAATCGTAGAACTGTCATTTGTGCTCAGCAATTTGCCATCCGTATCAAATACAGAAGTAAAAAGAGAAGCGGGAGCAATATCAGCACGGGTAAAAAGTTCTGATCTGCGGTAATCTTTGCTTAATTTTCTCTGGAAGAAAAAACCTTCACTTTCCGCTCCGTTATCTTCAAAGCTTGTGAGTGTAACTGTCTTTACCTTATTCTCTTTATAAGCAATCATATCTGCAAGCAATTGATTGTTGCTGATTATGTCCTTATAATAATATTGAGCATGGGTTCCGAATGCTGACAGCAGAATAATGAGCAGGAACAAAAGGATTTTTATCATTAATGTTTTTTGAGTGAGGGTAAAAATACATCCTTAGTCCTGCTTTCTTCGGAGACACAGAATAAAGTTTGTTATTTTTAACAAAAATATGCTGTGAGTAACTCGGTAGAGCGGAGCCAAAAATGTTGCCTTAATTGTAATGCCATGCTTGCGGGAAGATTTTGCAGCAAATGCGGTCAGGAAAACCTGTGGCCACAGCAATCTGTCAGACATCTGATTGTTCATTTTTTTAATGATTTAACTCACTTTGACGGTAAGTTTTTCAATTCGCTGAAATATCTTATCCTCAGACCGGGTTTTCTATCAGCTGAATTCAGAAAGGGCAGGAGGGCGTCTTATCTGAACCCTGTGCGGATGTATATTTTTACATCAGCTGTATTTTTCCTTTTGTATTTTTCCTTTTTTACGCAAAGTGAATTGATACAGTTTAATAATAAAGTTTCGGTACAGAAGGTTGCAGCATATTCATCTGATACCGCTCCCGGCAAATTCTCAGATACGCAGACCGATTCCTCAAATAATCAGATAAGAGAAGCCACTTCAATGTTAGGGAATTATCCATATCGGGACCGAAAAGAATATGATTCTTTAAGGACTGCCGGTAAAGCAACAGAAGGTTTTTTTGAAAGACTGTGGATATATAAAAATTTCTCATTGCAGAAGAAATACGAAGCTGACAGAAATACTTTTGTTGAAACCTTAAACGACACTTTTAAACATACACTGCCGCAAATATTCTTTTTATCCTTACCACTTCTCGCACTTTTCCTTAAACTTCTCTACCGCAGGCGCAAAGATCTCCTTTACACATCACATATTATTTTTGCAATTCATTTATATGTCTTTGTTTACATAGCTCGGCTTATTACAGAATTCATCAAAATGGGAAGTGATATAAGTTATTTAGGTTGGCTTAAAAATATCTCAATTTTTTTCGGGTTGGGAGTCCTTTATTACGTTTATAGGGCTATGAAAATCTTTTATTCGGAAACTGCTGGCAAAACCTTTTTAAAGTATTTCCTTTTACTATTGTGGTTTTTCTTAGTAATTATGATACTGCTGGTCGTGATGCTGGCATTCAGTGTATTTAAAATGTAAAAATGGAAGATAACAGTAAGGCGTTCCAACGCCTGGTAGGAATAATGGATGAACTCCGTGAGAAATGTCCCTGGGATAAAAAGCAGACAATACACTCCCTCCGCCATCTTACTATAGAAGAAACTTATGAACTTACAGATGCAATTGAAGCTGAAAACTGGGCAGGGATAAAAGAAGAGTTAGGAGACTTATTACTTCACCTGATTTTTTATGCAAGAATAGGAAAGGAAGAGAAAAAATTTACATTAGAGGAGGTAATAACAGCAATATCTGAAAAGCTAATTGCACGACACCCGCATATATACGGGAAGGGGCCGCTTGCTGAAGGCTTGCAGGAAGTTGTAAGCGAAGAAGATGTAAAAGCAAACTGGGAAAAATTGAAACTGAAAGAAGGGAAGAAATCCATTCTGGAAGGTGTTCCTAAATCCCTTCCTTCTATGGTGAAAGCGATCAGATTGCAGGAAAAATCCAAGACGGTCGGGTTTGAGTGGGAGAACACCGCGCAGGTAATGGAAAAAGTAAACGAAGAACTCGGAGAGTTGAAAGAAGCAGTTGAATCGAAGGTTCAGGACAGGATAGAAGATGAACTCGGGGATGTATTTTTCTCACTTGTAAATTTTGCAAGATTCCTGAAGGTGGATGCAGATAAAGCATTGGAGCGAACGAACAAAAAATTTATCAGGAGATTTAATGCTGTAGAAAATGCTGCTAATGCGCTTGATAAACCTTTACATAATATGTCATTAGACGAAATGGACAAACTTTGGGACAGTGTGAAACGGGCTGAAAAAGGCGAAACCAAAAGTTGAAATTTTGAAGTTAATTCATCTCAGAAATAAGTTATTTAAGGATAACAGTTACCTGTTGATCATATCGCTTTTCTTCCTGGGTATATCAGTGTTCACTCAAAAGTCGAGAAACGGATATATTCTGCGAAAGGAATATGCAGCAAATCTGGAAAAATATATACATCGTGCCGAGAGCAGTTTTAAAATATTTACCAATGATTCATTTGCGGGGATAGTGTCAAAACCGCCTTTACCGGAAGTAAGATCAGAAGGCCAGTCATATTTTATTTATAAAACGACCAATGGTTTTACAGAATTAATATACTGGACAACACAACGCGTTTTGCCGGAAGAATGGATCATCACTTCAGCGGAAAATTCAGGTTTTGCTACCCTTGCAAACGGTAAATATTTTTTTCAAAAGAAAGTTTCAGGCAATCAGATCCTCATGGCCCTTTTGCCGGTACAATGGAATTATGTTATTGAGAATAATTATCTGCGAAATGAATTTGCCGTAAAACCTGCGGAAGGAAAGCGATATAATATTTCCCTCAGCAAGAAAGATGTTCCTGTTATTTCTCAATCAGGTAAATATTTATTTTCCATCCGGGAAGTGAAGCACGTCGGTGATACAAAGGAAAATACCCTTACGCTTTGGTTGAGGATTCTGTCTTTTATCCCGCTTTTACTATTTATTCATTTCACTGCATCCCGTATTTTCCACCAAGAAGGTTTGCTCAAGGCTACCTTGTTTCTTATCGGTTGCCTCATCTTATTACGCCTTGTAAGTTATTTCTTTCCTTTCCCTGTAAGCCTGCGTCAGTTTAAGCTTTTTAATCCGCACATATATGGTGCCGGCATTGCCCTTCGGTCATTGGGAGGGCTGCTCATCAATTCATTGCTTTTTCTTTGGATCATAAACTTTATCAGAAACAGGATTAATCGAAATAAAGCGGATGCATTAATAAAAAATCTTCCTCTTAAATGGCCGATTTTTGCTTTCGGTGTTCTTGCACTCCTTTTAGTCACGTATCTGGCCGGTTTTATAATAAAGTCGCTCGTAGCTGACTCTCAAATTTCCTTTGACGTCGTAAATTTTTTCACACTTGATATTTACAGCGTTATTGGGTTTGTGGTGTTAAGCTGCATAGCGATCGGCTATTTTTATTTCTGCAGGGTAGTGGTATTTGTACTTCAGAATATTTTTCCCGAGTTTGAAATGACCCTGTTCATCTCTGTAGCTGCCGGTGGACTTCTCTTGCTTAGTTTTCAGATCGGGCGTATGACCGGGGTATTTGCAGTTTATGAATTACTGTGGTTGCTGCTGTTCTTATTCTGCATGAGAAATGATTTGTCAGGCGTATTTTCCGGGGCGCCGATCGTTTCACGTACTGTTTTTTGGTTATTCTTTTTTTCCGCAACAGTAGCCGCGGTTATAATTTCTGAAAATAACAGAAAAGAGCTCAGCAGTCGTCAGCATTATGCAGAGCGCATTGCTGCTAAGACAGATCCGATGGGTGGTGTATTGCTTAATACAATGCTTACAGGCTTAAGGCCTGATATGCTTGCTGCTAATTTTAAACTTTTTACTTCACCAGAAACTGCAGCACGATTCCGAAATAATTTAATCAATAATAATCTTAAAGGTTACAGTGATACATACGATACTAAGATAATGGTGTATGATAAAGCTGAAATGCCTTTGTTCAATCCTGATGATGTTTCATTCACTTCCCTTAACGGGATTGTAAATACGCAGGCAAAACCTACATCTGTAAAGGGTCTTTATTATTATGATGCCGGGTATGACAAGCTGAATTACCTAAAGCGAAGCATAATCAGGGATTATCAAAATAATTTGCTGGGGTATGTTTTTATAATCATGACACCGAAAAACTTTGAGCCGGATATGCTTTATCCGGAACTTTTTCGCAGCGGTGTACATAACTCCGGGGAAAATTCAGCCGAATATGCATATGCAATTTATGAGAAGGGCAAACTAATCAGCAGTCATAATGATTATTCTTTTTCTACCCGGTATATTCCAAAAAATTTTAAAGGAGAACCTTTTCTTAATGTAACCAATGATAAATACAGCGAGTTGTGGTATAAAGCAGGACCTGAGAAATATATTGTTATCGTTAAAGACAAGCGGCTTATAATTGAAACGATAACGCTTCTTTCTTATCTTTTTTGTGCTTTCTTACTGGGGAATGCGTTATCCTGGCTTCTGTCATTAATGCTCCGTGCAAGGTGGAAGCTTAAAAGGTTGAAACATGAAATTCAACTTTCCATACGGCAGCAAATACACACTACAATAATATTTTTCAGTGTAGTATCTTTTATTGTTATAGGCGTAGCTACGATCTTGTTTTTTGTTTCAGGATCTGAAAAAAACATAAAGGACACATTAAGCAGAACCATCCGCATTATGGCAAATGATATGAAATCTTCATTGAAAAAGGAAGATTTGCAAAGTGCTGTCTTTAAAAACGCAGACGGTCTGTCAGCGGGCATACCTCAACAGGTAGCGAACCGTATTTCTGAAATTCACGGCCAGGATGTAAATCTTTACAGCACAAGCGGCGACCTGAAAGCATCATCTATCCCATTGCCGTATGTAAAAGGCATCTTAAGTACTAAAATGGATCCTATTGCGTTTCGCAGGCTGAATAAAGAAAAGGAGATCCAATTTTTTCAGGAAGAGAAGATCGGTGAGCTTAATTACGTGAGCAACTATGTCCCCGTAACAGACAGCAGCGGTGCAGAGATGGCTTATTTAAACATCCCTTATTTCAATTCTCAATCCCGCTTAAAGGAAGAGATCTCAAATTTCCTGGTAACAATAATCAATCTCAATGCGTTCATATTTCTTATTGCGGGCATAGTATCCCTGCTCATCACTAACAGGATCACCAGATCTTTTTCCGTGATCAGTGAAAGGATGAATAAAATAAACCTTGGAAAGCGTAACGAAAAAATTTATTGGGGAAGAAATGATGAGATAGGCGGCCTTGTAAAAGAATACAATAAAATGCTTCTGAAGTTGGATGAAAGTGCTGCAACGCTGGCAAGAAATGAAAGGGAAAGTGCGTGGCAGGAAATGGCAAAGCAAATAGCACATGAAATAAAAAATCCGCTCACACCTATGAAACTGAGCATGCAGTTTCTTCAGCGATCAATCGAACAGGGTGCTCCGGACATAAAAGAACTCGGTGCTAAGGTATCAGCGACTCTTGTAGAACAGATAGACCACTTAAGCAATATAGCCGGAGAATTCAGTCGGTTTGCCAATATTGAAAATGCCAATCCGGAAGTGTTTAACGTGAATGATGCATTACGTTCTGTAAAACAACTTTATGCCGGGGATAATAAAATTTTATTTGAATGGAATCTTGCTCATGACCCTGTAATGATCTATGCGGATAAAACGCACGTGAACCGCATCCTTACAAATCTAATCCTCAACGGTATTCAGGCAGTGCGGGAAGGAACTATACCCAGTATCAAAGTAAGTGAAAAAGTAATTTCAAAAGAAGCAGTTATCAGCATTTCTGATAATGGCATTGGAATTTCTGAGGAGATGAAGGAAAAGATATTTACCCCAAATTTTACTACAAAATCCTCCGGTACAGGCCTCGGGCTGGCCATGTGCCTGCGGATGTCTCACAGAGCCGGCGGAGACATTCGATACGAAACATCTGCTGCAGGAACTACTTTCTTTGTTTCGTTACCCCTGCACACTGCCGGTGAAGTGGCCGTAGACATTGATAAAGAGAGTAGAGGTGCTGTTTAAATTCCCTTCAGTGTTTTCCTGTAATTAATAAAAGATTCAAAATCGGGTAATGAAAAGCTACTGAGGTTTTTTTCTTTTGTGAGCATTCCTTTCTGCGCAGAAAACACACCATATTGGATATCATCAATTCCTTTAATGCTGTGTGCATCAGGATTGATGGAAATGAAAACACCCTTTTGA